>JBAVBF010000221.1:0-4473 GCA_049586115.1 Thermoanaerobaculia bacterium
ATGTTCGTCAACGCGGTGGCGTCGACGGAGTCGGCCGGAAGCTTGTCCACGATGGCCTTCCCCTTCTCGAGCTGGCCATCTTCGAGGAGCATGTTGGCGTAGAGCATGGCGTTGCGGGAGTTGGCGGGATCGGCGGTGTAGACGTCGCCCATCGTGGCCACGGCCTTCTTCAGATCGCCGGCGCCGTAGTAGGCGCGCGCCAACGCAAAACGAATGGGCATGAACGTGGGGAGCGCGGCCGATGCCTTCTCGTACGAAGCGACCGCATCGTTGAAGTTCTTCGCGGTCAGCGCGGCGTTGCCGGCTTCGACTGCCTCAGCGATCTCTTTCGAAACGACCTGTCCGCCGATCTTCACCTCTTCGACAGGCGGCGCTTCCGGCGCGGCAGCGGCGGCGACGACCGCCGGCTCCATCTCGATCTTCATCGGCGGAACACGCTGGCCCTCGCTGACCTGCACGTTGCCGAGCTGGCGGACGGCATAGCCCGGTGCTTCGACGTCGATGTTCCACATGCCGGAGTTCATGCCGAGGACGGCCCACTTGCCGTTGGCGTCGGCGGCGACGTCGGGACCACCTTTGCCACCGCGCTGAATGCGCAACATGACCTTCGCATTCGGGACCGGCTTGCCGGTGTTTTTGTCGACGACGTAGCCGGAGAGGCGGTTGTTGCCGCGCCAGTCTTCCGACGCCATGAGCGCGCCGGCGACGAGCATTGTCATCGCGAAGATCGTGATTGATTTCTTCACCAGAGTCCTCCTGTTTGGCCGAGTTCCTCTCGAAAGAAATGCCCGCTGGGGAAATTCCCCAGCGGGCATCGGAAGACAGCTGCTTCGAAAGCTTAGAAGTTGAACTTGGCGCCGAGGCGCCAGATCCGCGGCGACTGAAGCTCCGCGATGCGATAACCGCCGGTGCGCGTGGCCTCGTTCTGAAGAACGATGACGTTGCGCTGCAGGATCGTGCGCTGATTGGGAGCATTGAACAGATCTCCCGAGATGGTCAGACCGGTGCGATTCCAGAAACGGAAATCCTTCGCAATCCGGAGGTCGAATTCGTAGACGTTCGGGAAGCGGATCGCGCCGACCGGATTCAGAACGACGTTGAGCGTGCCGCCGCGCAGGCCGGTCACCCGATCCTGCAACGGAGCCGCGTATCCCTGACGGGCGGTAAGACTCGCCCCGATGTTGAAGTCCCAGGGAAGCGTGTACAAGCCGTTTAGATTCGCGTTCCACTTGCTGTTGATGTAGACGTTGCCGAACGCGCCCGAGCCATTGCCGGCATTCAGAACTACCTGGCCGCCCGCGCACGCAGGCGGTCCGCCGTATGCGGCGCCGGGCACGGCGAGCGAGGGCGTCGGATTGGCCGATGCATTCGCGCCGCAGTCTTCCGTGTAGTCGTTGTAACTCACGCTGCCGCGCATCATCCACTTGTGCGACAGGCGCTTGGTGGCAGTCAGTTCCAGACCGTTGAACTTCTGCGAGTAGTCCGGCCGATTCGTGATGACGCTGAAGGTCGGGGTCGCCACGCCGGGTGCGAGCATGTACACCGGCCGTGTGGCCGTATTGATCGTGGTGATGGTTCCGCCGGTGGCGGGGTCGACGAGCGTGAACGTTCCACCTGCAGTAACGGGAACGCCACCTTTTGTGGCCGGCACATAGTCGGCGCTCGTGTAGAAGTCGCCGGCACCTTGAGTCTTTTCGTAGCGGGTCGTCAGAAGATTGTTGTACTTCCGGTAGGTGTAGGTGAGGCCGACGGAGAAGTCGCTCATCAGCTCACGCTCGCCGCCGAGGATGATCTCGTCCGTCGTCGGCACCTTCATGCCGTAGTCGACGCGCCGCGTACCGTTGATCGCAACCGGATTGGCGGGATCGACGGCGGTGTATCCGATCACCCGCTGCAGCTCGTTGCGTTGAATGACTTTGTCGTTGTTCGTATCGACGCCGTAGAAGTAGAAGTAGGTGTAGCCGCCCAGCGGACTGGCGCTGGAGATCGCAGAACCGAGCTGGCTGACGTAGCGGTTGTAGCCTGCGCGGAGCAGGGTCTTCTTGTCGGCACCGACGCTGTAGGTCAGGCCGATACGCGGGCTGACCGAGTTCCATTTGAGCGAACGCGGATCGCCTGGGAAGTTGAGCGCCGGAAGCGAGGCGGTCAGCGTTCCGGAGGCTCCGCAAGTGCCGAAGAGTCCGCCGCCGCACGGCAGCGTGAGCGGCGAGGCCAGAATCGGATTCGCCGTCGCCGTGACCGGCGTGTTGAGCGATTGCTGGCGGTCCCACCGCAGACCGGCCTGCAGAGTGAGATTCCCCATCAGGATCGTGTCGCCGACGTAGAAGTCGTTGTACTTCTCCCCGTAACCCGTGACGTGATTGCGGAAAAGAGCGGCCAGATAGCAGTTTGCCGAAATCCCCTCTTTCACGCACTCCGCCGGATCGACGTTCGCGAAGTCCATGTAGCCGTCGGCTGGGCCCGGCCAGCTGCTGATCGAATTCACCGGCGTGTTGCGGTAGCCGAATCCGAACTTCAGCTCGTGATTCATCGAGCCGATATCGAGGAACTTGGAACCATCGAGCCGATACTGCTTCTGCGGACGAATGGTCTCGAAGGTCTCGTAGTTGTTGTGCCACACGTTGCTCGAGTCCTGATACGCCGCGGGCGCGGTGGGACCCTGGCCGCCGTTCGCGAACAGGCCGAAGCCGCCCGTGACCTTCGACCACATGCCGGTCAGATAAAGGCTCGATCCGATGATCTGCGTATCTTCGAGCTTGTAGACCTTGGTGGGTCCGGTCTGTTTCCACGAGGTCTCGAAAGGCCGCGTCGCGGAAAGATTGCGCGCGTTCCGAACCTTGTCGCCGAATGTGTAGAAGCCGACGGCGCTGTTGCTCGGGAAGATCTGCGCGTTGAGCTTCGCGTTTTTGTCGCGCAGGATGATGTTGTCGAACGCGCCGGTCACGCCCGGCGCCTGGGACGCCTGATTGGAAATGTTCTGATCGGCGCTGGCCACCCAGAACCACGCGTGATCCCGCCAGATCGGTCCACCAACCTCGGCGCCGAAATCACGAACGAAGTTGATGCGGTTGGTCCTATCGAGATAGCCGGTGGCCTCGGAAGGAACCGTGGCGTCGGCCTGCAGGCTGCCGGGTGTGTAGAAGTAGCGGCCCGAACCCTTGAAGTCGTTCGTGCCGCGCTTGGTGACCATGTTCAGTTGCACGCCCGGCGTCTGGATTCGCGGATCCGAGCCGCCCGTCGTGGCCTGCATCTCTTCGAACGAGTCGAAGTCGAAGTAGAGCGGCGTCGAGCCGGTCGCGCCCATGTCGGTGATGGCGACGCCATCGACATTCCACGTGTTGTCCGTGCCCTGCGCGCCTTTGGCGAAGTAGTTGGACTGTTGTCCGCTCTGGCTTCCGCCGACGTTGATGCGGTCGACCTGCACCGCGGGCACAGTCTGCAGCACCGTCCACGGATCGCGCGACGACGGGATGTTCTCCATCTCGACCTTCGTCACGTTGGTCGACGTGCCCGATTTGCGGACGTCGAGCAGCGGCGCTTCAGCGGTGACGGTGATCGACTCCGCGACGGAGGGATTCAGCGTCATGGTGACGTCGGAATTGCGTCCGACGTTGACGCTGATGCCGGCGCGCGTCGAAACGCCGTATCCGGCCAGCTCCGACTTCAGCGTGTACGTTCCGGGCGAAAGACTGAGGAACCGGAAGTTGCCCTGAGCGTCGCTGACGGCGGTCTGCGGCGCACCCATTCCGGTGATGGTGACGGTGACGCCTGGCAATGCCGTTCCGTCCTTTGCCTGAACCTTGCCGTAGATGTTGCCTGTCTGGAACTGCGCAAACGCGCTGACGGCAAGCAGCGAGACGCACAGGGCGGTCAGAACCGCCAGTAACCTTGGATTGGGGCACCGTTTCATAAGTGGCTCCTTTCTCACGTGTGACCTGTCACTTGACTGCTGTGCAGAAGGCCGGCCCTCATGCCGGTTTCGCACAAACGATAGCCAGTCAATGAGTTACGCAGAATCGGATCGTTCGCGGCGAGGCAGGGGATTCAATGCGTTGGTCGCACACGATCCGTTTGTTGAATCTGCCATCGCGGAACATGCGGCCCAGCCTAGCAAACTTTTTGTGACGGAGTAAAACGAAACGGCCCGCCGGAGAAGCTCCGGCGGGCCGTCGTTCGAACCGTTGGTCGAGGGTTAGAAGTTGAACTTCGCGCCGAGTCTCCAGATGCGCGGCGACTGCATCTCGGTGATGCGGTTGCCGGCCGCGCGGGAAGTCGTACCGGCCGCGGCATCATTGATGATCAGCGTCTCACGCTGCAGGACGGTCCGCTTGTTGGGCGCGTTGAACAGGTCGCCCGAAATGGTCATGCCGACGCGGTTCATGAAGCGGAAATCTTTCGCGATGCGGAGATCCAGCTCATAAACGTTGTCGAAACGGATGTTGCCCATCGGATCGAGGAAGACACCGACCGTGC
>JBAVBF010000222.1:0-1998 GCA_049586115.1 Thermoanaerobaculia bacterium
GCGTTACCACTTTCAATTTCGAATCCTGAAGCGCTTTCACGAACGCGACGTCACCCGCGGTTTCGTGCGGAGGAGCGACGCGCACCAGCGTCAGTGCCTGCGGGCCGCCGGAACGGAAGATCAGTCCGAACCCGAACAGCATCAGCAGCGGGAACGCGAAGGTCCAGAACATCGCGCCGCGATCGCGTGCGTACAGCCGCCATTCGCTGCGGAACTGCAGTACGAGGAGCTTGAACGGATTGGGCAGATTCATCGTCGGTCTCCGTTCAGTCGCGCAGGCTGCGGCCGGTCAGCTGGAGGAAAACATCTTCGAGCGTGGCGCGGCGTACGTGCACCTGGTTGTATTCAAGTTGCGCGTTCTCGATGGCCGTGAAGAGCCGCGGCAGCATCGTCTTCGGATCGGGAGTAGGAATCTCCCAGACGTCGCCGCGCGCGTCGACCGTGCTGCCGAGCCGCGCCGCAAAGTCCGCGGGATCCGGCGCCGGCCCGTCGAAGGCCAACTCGACGACGCTGGGGATACCGAGGCCGGCGATCAGTTCGGGGGGCGTGCCGGAGCGGAGAATCTGGCCGTGATCGAGAATCGCCAAACGGTCGCAGAGCGCTTCTGCTTCGTCCATGTAGTGCGTGGTCAGAACGACCGTGCGGCCTTCGCCTTTCATCGCGCGGACGACTTCCCACAGCGAGCGCCGTCCCTGCGGATCGAGTCCCGCGGTCGGCTCGTCGAGGAAGACAACATCCGGATCGTTGACCAGCGCAAGTGCGAGCGCAAGGCGCTGCGCCTGGCCGCCGGAAAGCGTCACGTGATACGCATCCGCTTTGTCCTTGAGCTGCACGAGCTCGAGTAATTCCTCGGTGCCGCGCCGCTTCGGATAGTAGTTGCCGAAGAGATTGAGCGCCTCGCGCGGCGTGATCTTGTTGTAGAGACTCGTGGCCTGCAGCTGCACGCCGATACGCGCGCGAATTTCCGTGGCGTTGCGCTCCCACGTCAGCCCCGCGATCGTGATCTCTCCCGCGTCAGGACGGGTCAGACCTTCGATCATTTCGAGCGTGGTGGTCTTGCCGGCGCCGTTCGGGCCGAGGAGGCCGAAGACCTCGCCGGCATTGACGGTCAGGTCGACGCCCGCCACGGCCAGCACATTGGGAAATTGTTTGCGCAGTCCTCGGACCGCGATCAGTTCCGGCATCGGCGGAGAGTATCGCGATTCGCATGCCCCACGGAACCTGCGTCGGAGGGCGCAAGCAGCACTACTTTTTGCGATACGCAGCTTTGATCTTGCGCAGATCGTTCAGCGCCCGGAGAAAGTCGTGCGACTTCACCTTCGAGCCGGTGACGTCATGCCAGCGCATTACCGGGAGTTCGTAGATCGACGCGGCCGCGGCGTCGCGCCCGAGGAGTTGGACGTAGCGCGCGATGATCTCGACGTCGAAGATCCAGCGGGAGATGAACGGACGGGCGAAAGCGTCGCGCAACGTGTCGTTGCGGCGAAACACTTTCGCGCCGCATTGGGTGTCGTAGACCGCGAGGCCGAGGCTGGACGAGATGAGCGTGGCGCCGACGCGGCCGAAGTAGTGGCGGGCGGGGCGCCGGCTGATCTCGCGTCCGAGGAGCCGGACGCGCGCACCCATCACGATCTGGATGGCGGGACGCGATTCGAGAACTCCAAGAAATCCAGGAAGTTCGGTGAATGGAGTGGCGAGGTCGGCATCCCAGAAGCCGATGGAGTCGACGTCGCGCTCCATCGCCGCGACGAACCCCCGACGAACCGCCTCGGCCTTGCCACTGTTGCGCTCAAGATTGAGCACCGAGAACCGCTTCGGATCTTCATCGCGCAGCGATTCGAGCATCCGCAGCGTCCCATCGCGGCTTCCGTCATTGACAAAGAGGAAGTCGATGGTGTGACCATCGATGGCAACGCGGCGAAACGCCTCCGCATCGAGGCGTTTCTCTTCGTTGTAGCAGGGGACGACAAGGGTCAATCGCGACACGGCGCGCATTGT
>JBAVBF010000223.1:0-7633 GCA_049586115.1 Thermoanaerobaculia bacterium
TGCCGAGCCGCGCTGGTCACCGGACGGCAAGTCGATCGCCTTCATCGAAGGATTGATGAGCGATGAAGGCTCGACCGGCGGCGATCTCTTCGTGATTCCCGCGACCGGCGGAGCCGCACGCAACATCACGCCGGATCTTAAAGCGTCGGTGACCTCGTTCGCGTGGACAGGCGCGGATCGCATCACCTTCGGCGAGGACGTCGCCGGCGAATCGGCCATCGTTCGCGTCGATACCACCAACGGCTCGATGGAAACGTTGTGGCGCGGCGAAGAGCTCGTCACCAGTCACGACGTCATCGGCGCCTCGCTCGCGAACGACGGCGTCACATCCGCCGTCATCCGCAGCAGCTTCAAAAACGCGCCGGACGTCTGGGCCGGCCGCATCGGCGACTGGAAGCGCGTCTCCACCACGAACGCGTCCATTCGCGCGACGTGGGGCGAGGCGCGCTCGATCCGCTGGAACAGCGACGCGTTCGACGCGCAGGGCTGGCTGCTCGCGCCCGCGCAGATCGACGCCGGCCGCAAGTACCCGCTCATCGTCTGGATTCACGGCGGACCCGCGTCCGCTTCGCTTGCGAAGTGGCCCGACCATCGTGCCGCGCTTCTCTCCCGCCGCGGCTACTACGTTTTCTTTCCCAATCCGCGGGGCAGCTACGGCGAGGGCGAGGCGTTCACGCGCGCGAACGTGAAAGATTTCGGCTACGGAGATCTCCGCGACGTGATGAGCGGCATCGACGCCGCCGCCGCGTCCAATCCGATCGACACCGCACGCCTCGGTATCTGGGGCTGGAGCTACGGCGGCTACATGACCATGTGGACCGTGACGCAAACCACGCGTTTCAAAGCCGCGGTGGCAGGCGCCGGCATCGCCAACTGGCAAAGCTACTACGGCGAAAACGACATCGACGCCTGGATGATCCCGTACTTCGGCGCTTCTGTTTACGATGACCCGGCCGTCTACGCGCGCAGCGCCCCGATCACGTTCGTGAAAAACATCAAGACGCCGACGCTGGTCCTGGTCGGCGAACGCGACGGCGAATGTCCCGCTCCGCAATCCTTCGAGTTCTGGCACGCGCTGAAAACCCTCGGCATCGATACGCAACTCGTCGTCTACCCCGACGAAGGCCACCGCATCGCAAAGAAGGAACACCAGCGCGACATTGCCAGAAGGCTGGTCGGATGGTTCGAGAGCCATCTGCGATAATCGATCGCGATGACGTCACCGCTTCACGAGATTCACCACACGTATGCGGAGTACCTCGCGTTGGAGGCGTCGAGCAACGTCAAACACGAGTTCCTCGGCGGACAGATCTACGCGATGGCCGGTGGGACGCCGGAGCACGCCGCGCTTGCCGCCGCGGTCATCGGCTTACTCTTCCCGCAGCTCCGCGATCGCGGTTGCCGTGCGTATGACGCCGACCTGCGAGTTCGCACGCGATCCGGTCTCGCCACGTATCCGGACGTAACCGTCATTTGCGGACCGAGCGAGCGTGATGAGGACGATCCGCAAGCGGTCACGAATCCGGCGCTCATCATCGAAGTGCTGAGCCGAAGCACCGAGGAGTACGACACGGGCGACAAGTTCGAGCACTACAAGACGCTGCCGTCGCTGCGGCAATACGTTCTCGTGTCGCATCGGGAACGTTCGCTGGAGGTCTGGACACTCGGAGACGACGGCTGGCAGCGGACGATTCGTCGCGCCGGCGAAATCGCGGAACTCCTGATCGGTGCGCGTCTCGATGTTCGCGAGCTCTATGAATCCGCCGGCGAACCGTAAGCCGGCTGGATTGCTTCGAATGCCCCCTGCGTTAGGTCGCGCATGAAACGGCTCCTGCTCCTCGTCATCGTCGTCGCTGCGCCCGCGTTTGCGGACAAACTCACGTTCAACGTCATCGGCATCGACTGCGCTTCGTGCGCGCCACCGGTGAAGAAGGCGCTGTCCTCGGTCGCCGGCGTTACGAATGTCTCCGTCGATGTGAACGCGAAGACGGCGACGGTCGACGTTCCCTCGGGATTCGAGAAGTCGAAACTGCGCGAGGCGCTTTCGAACGCCGGCTTCGACGCCACGTTCCCCGGCGAGAAGCGGAACGACATCCAGCCGCTGCCGCCCGAGGTGGTGAAGACGCTCGACATCGTCCGCTACGACGGCAAGTCGGCTCTCGATATGGCCAAGGTCTTCGCGCCTGGAAAGATCACCATCATCGATTACTACGCTGACTGGTGCGGACCGTGTAACGTCCTCGAGTCCCGGCTGGAGCGCTACATGGTCGCGCACCCGAACGTTGCCGTCCGCCGCGCCGACATCGGCAAGTGGAACAACGCCGCCGCCGCGCAAGCCACCCACCTCGGCGCCGAAGCGCTCCCCTACATTCGCGTGTACGACGCGCGCGGCAAGTTCGTGACGGCGGTGACGGGCGGCATGTGGGACGAAGTACTCGCAGCGATCGAGAAGGCATCGCGATGAAACGCCTCGTCATCATCGCCGCGCTGCTCTTCCTCGCGCGCGCCGCACACGCCTGACCCGCCTGAGCGAATCCAAACCTCTCCGGCGGAGCAGGTCAGACCAGCATCATTGGCGCCGAGCGTTGGCGCGTGTCGTTCACCGCGGCGGAAGGATCGTTCCTCACCTCGCACGTCGCGGAATGTCCCGACGTCGCGCCGGAATGTGCCACGACCTTCATCCCGCCGCACAAGCACGTCGTCTCGATCGGCCTCACGCACCTCGAACTGCAGACGGACTATGGACTCGGACACGGCGCGCAGCTCACGTTGCGGATGCCGTACGACGTCAAGGCGATGCGTGTCCGCTACACGACGCTGACCGGCGAGCCGTTCGTGCCTCCGTACGGCGACATTCACCATCGCACCGAAACGCTCGACGGCATCTCCGATCCATCTCTCGGCATCGACTGGTCGCCAAAGCAGGACTGGCTCTTCGGCCTCGGAACCACTCTTCCAGTAGGCCACATCGTCCCCGATCCGATCGTCCTCGGCCGCGAAGGCAAAACGCACGAGCACATCCAGTTCGGCAGCGGCACCTTCGAGCCGCGCATCGCCGCGCAATGGAGTCACAGCCAGCTCTTCGCGCGGGCCGAAGCGAAATTGAGCGTGTACGAAAACCGGAACGGCTATCGCGCGCCGACGACCTTCACCTGGTCGCTCGGACACAGCTTCCGCGCCGGCGGCATCGCCATCACGCCGAGTCTCGACGGTCAATACCAGACGCTCGGACGCTGGAGCGGCGTCGTCGACGAAGGGAGCGGCTTCGAAGACGGCGGCGCGCGGTTGCAGGTCTCGCTGCCGTGGCGCGGCGTAACGATCTCGCCCGGCGTCTATCGCCAGCTCTGGTCGCACGGCTTCGACGAACAGACGTTCAAGCAGAAGACGACGTGGTCGCTTTCGGTCACGCGAAACTTTTGAGGGGAACGGGTTCACGCGGAGAACGCGGAAAGACGGAGAGATCGATCGTGTGTTGCTTCCAGCCGAGCGAAGTGATCAACGACGATTGATCGATGTCGATGAGAGATCACTGACTCCAGGAACACGATGCGCCCGCCGCAAAACGACGGGCGTTTTCGTTTTTCGCGGATACCCTCAATCGCGTCCCGCCCCGTCCGGCCTCACCTCGTGGCGCGGCGGACGCGAGCGAGCGAATACGCGCGCGGCGGCTTCCGTCTTCAACACGACCGTGTCGAGCGTGCAGGCGTCGAGGAGCGAGGGATCTTTAACGCCGGCTTGCAAACAGATTGCCCGCGCTCGTTCGCGGTCCTTCGGCTCGAGGTGCTGTGCATAGAACGGCTTGTCGGGGATGCCGGGCTCCGAATCCTTCTCGCCGCAGAGTTTCGTCAGCAGCGACTCGCGAGGGGCGATGCGCCAACTGTCGGCGTACGGATGGTAGAGATCCTGGAACGATATCGGCTCGGAGAGCACTCTTCGATCGCGCGTGGCGAGATCGTCCTCGGTCTGGTCTCCGTTGACGTTGCCGAGGAGTCCGTAAACGCGTGTTTGCGGCTGGTGGTCGAGGTCGACGGAGACATTGATGTAGCCCGGCGAATTCACTTCGGCGCGTACCTGCTCGCCGCTTGGCCGCGTGAAGAGATAGGCATTGCCGCTGTGCCCGACGCGGACGCCATCGGGAAGCGTGAGCCAACTGCCGTCGGCCACTGTCTGCTGCTTGCCGTTGACGATCACGCGCGTCGGCTCGAGGCACACGCCCGCCTGGGTTTTGCCGAGTTGAATCCCCACTGCCTTGTTGACCGCTGCATTCGGCCACGTCGGCGCGCCCGATTTCTGTCGCGTTTGAACGACAAATCCGGGGCCGGTTGCTGCGAGCAGGAAGTCGCCGGAAGCCTGGAAGTCGTAATACAAACCGTTGAAGTTCGTCAGGTGCGTATCACCGATGCTCGTTCCGCCGACGCACATCGACGTCGCGCCGGGATTGTTGCTCAGCCAAAAGACGATCGCTGGCAAGGTGCTCCCGTTGCCGCCATACGGGCAGCAGGGCGGTATGAGATTGAGATTGTTCGTCTCGCCGGTGAAGCCCTCAAGCACGCAGTTCGGCGCATTTGCCGTCCCGTTGTCGACGCTCGTCCTCACCGCCATCGTCGCTCCGGCGTTAAAGGTCGCTCCCGATCCGTTGCCATCGCCATACACGCCGAACTCCGACGTCGTCCACCCATTGGCAAGACTGACGACGTTGTCACTGTTGACCGCGTTGAGATTTCCACCGGGGGTGCCCATGATGATCGTGTCGGAACCGCCGGATACCGCGGTGCCGGTCAGCGTCAATTGCGGCAGATTCGAGAGCGGCTGCGCGGGGACGGTGACGCCGTTGGCGCTGTTCTTCCAGCAGTGAGGGGCAAATGTGTTCCATCCCACCGGACATGGATTCGAGTAGTTGATCAACCAGTACTGGATGAACGCGCAGGCGCAATTCGTGGAGTAGACGAATTGCTCCCACGCCAGACACGACCCTGAACCACCGCTGCAGGCCGGCGAGCCGCTGAAGAAACTCGTGTTGAGCTGCAGCGAGTACGTGTTCGCATTGCCGTTGTCGTTCTCGCTCGTCACATTCATGCTGTCGAACGATCCCTCCGACGTCGAGATGAGGCCGGACGTGACGACGGCACTGAAGTCGGTGCCGTTTCCGACCACCTGCGGACTGCCCGGCGGATAGGGCCGATTGGGAGGTGTCGTGCATCCCGCTTCGCGCCACTCCGTGTTCGGATACACGAGCGTGAAACATCCGGTCTTCTTCACCTGTGGCAGCGCCTTCGCGACCGATCTGCGCCAGGTTGCGAGCTTGCGGCGCTCCTGACTGCCTACATTGACCTGTTTGGATTGCTCCGGGGCATTTGCTGGAGTCGCGGCGATGGCCGCAGTCGACAGAAGAACGAAAACAAACGCGTAGCGGAAGAAAGACCCCATCGTAGCCCCCCGTTGCATTTTGGTACAGCCGTTTAAGCGGTGCTTGCTTTAGACATATGAATGTAGGTCCGTCATCGTGAACTGTCAAACCCCATCCCGCCTCCGGCCGCGAGGCTATGAGAAAACGCGTCGCCCAGTCGTCGTCACCGCGACGGCGTCGATGAACTCGTCGTTCTCAAACTTCTGAAATGACCCCTTATGCCCGCTGGTTGTCCGGCCGCCACGTTTTGATCTGCTGCTTGATCTCGTTGCGGGTTTTTAGTTTTCCGTCGAGAACACAGCGCGTCAGGCCGGCCACCTCGTCGTCGCTGCAGAAACGGAGGGCGACCAACTGTCCGCCGGAGAGCTCGCCGATCCGTCCGCGCAGATCGTCGGGAAGGCAACGCTGAAGTCGTATGGTCTCTTCGAGCCGGATCAAACGATCCTGAACGGTGAGCGCCATGACCCGCGACGCAAATGCGACGGCGAGCAGCGCCAGCGCCACGACGATTTCCCACCACACCAGCCGCGCGCCGCGATGCATCCACGCGTAGATGATGCGGACGATCAGATTCGCGACCAGCAGCGGGATCGCGAAAAAGTGAAACAGCGGAAAGTAGCGGCGATGCGTGGCATACGCCTGCGTTGCTTCGGCCATTGGACGAACCCTCCTCTTTCGGAAGAGGATCGCACGTCCGTCAATGCACAGCTCGCCGCCGCGGCGCGATCGGCGGAACGGTGACGCGCACCTCGGCGGACGGAGCGCCGCAGACCAACGGATAGGGCAACTGCGAGTCGGTCGAGTTCTTCAGCACGTGCAGCTGGTAGCGATGCGTAGCGCCAGCACGGGCGGTGTCGTCGAGGTGGCCGCCGCGCGGCCGAAATCGCGCGCGGAAAAACAAGCGCCTGCGCCAACCGGTACGAGTTGCATGCCGATCCGACACGCGGCAGAACGATGTTGATGTCGTCCGCGTGCGGAAACCGATCGCTCGTCCGCGATCGAAAGCTCGCGCCGACCGGAACGTGGTCGAGCAGCCAGCGGTACTCGATGTCCATGTCCGGCGTGCTCAGATCGGTGAGTTGCAGAAACGACCGCGCGACGACAGTGACGTCCGTCGATGCCGTGATGTTCACCCGCTCGGCCTGCGCGCAACTTTTCGAAGATCCGCTTCCATCCGTCGGCAGTCGCGACGCTCGTATCGGGAATCAGCCGCCGCGTCCGGATCACTTCGAAGTACGGAAACGGCCCTTCCTGCTGGTACTGATCGGGACAGAACTCGCAGCAGGCGCTCGCGGCGTGCGCGAACGAAGGCACGAGGAGCGCGATGAGAAGCGCCAGGGAAATCCGAAGAGGCATCGGGAGTTAAAAAACGTATTTGGCGGTGGCGTGTACCTGCTGCAGCTTCGAGCTGAGCGCCGCGCCGGGCTGCACGCGGAAGTGCTGGTTGATCTTCAACCGCACTTCGCCGCGGTTGGAGCTGTCTGCCAGCACCTGCGGCAACTCAACGATGGTCACGCTGAGCGGTATTTCGCCCTGGTGCTCCTCCACGATCTCGCGAATCCGTCGCACCGTTTCTTCGGTCATGCGCGGATACGGCACCTCGAGCGCGATCTCTTTGACCTTCTTGTCGCGGATTCCATCCAGCGGGACGATTTCCAGCGCGTTCAACTCAGGCGTGATCGGCGCTTCGTGAAACGACGCGGCGTGCGATGCGAACGATTCGTCGTCGGGAACGGGGAGTGGGGAGTCGGGAGTGGGAGAGAGATCGTCGTCCGGCACGATCTCCTCTTCCACTGCCAACTCCCCACTCGCCACTGCCGCGAATAGTCCTAGGTTCGCCGTCCGATCGCCGTACTTTTCCGCCTCGATTTCTTTCGGATCGCGATCGTCATCGACGTCGTCTTCGCTGACGTCGTAGCCGGAGATCTGCGCGTAATCCTCATCGGATCGGTGCGCGTTCTGCTCGGCCGACTGCAACGCGGCGCTGCGGCCGGCCTGCATGCCGCCGGTGTCTTTCACCGCGGCGGTGAGCAGGACGGCGATGCCGTTCTCCAGCCACCTGGAGTATTTCGAATAGAGATCGGAGAAGACCACCACCTCGACGGAGCCGCGCTGATCGTCGAGGATGAACTTCGCCATCAGCTTCCCTTCGTTCGGCCCCTTCTTGATCTTCGACTTCTTGATCTGCGAGACGATGCCGCCGATGTTCACGACATCGTCAACATG
>JBAVBF010000224.1:0-21691 GCA_049586115.1 Thermoanaerobaculia bacterium
CCTTGCCGCCGTACGCGTTGATCACCGTATCGGGCACGGGCTCGCGCGTCAGCTGCGCGAGCGCATGCGCGGCGGCGAGCTTCATCGCCTCGCTGACCTGGCTCGCGCGGCAATCGAGCGCGCCGCGAAAGATGTACGGAAACCCGAGGACGTTGTTGACCTGATTCGGATAGTCGGAACGGCCGGTAGCCATGATCACGTCGGGCCTCGCGGCCACCGCGTCGTCGTATGGAATCTCGGGATCAGGATTCGCCATGGCGAAGACGATCGGATCCTTTGCCATCGCCTGGATCATGTGCGGTTTGACGATGCCGCCGACGGAGAGACCGACGAACACGTCCGCCCCTTCGAGCGCCTCGGTCAGCGTCCGCCGGGTGGTCTCAGCGGCGAACTCCTCTTTGTACGGCGTCATATCCGCCGTACGCCCTTTGTAGATCACGCCCTTGCTGTCGGTCAGCATCACGTTCTCTTTGCGCAATCCCATCCTGATGTAGAGCCGCAGGCAGGCCATGGCCGCGGCGCCGGCGCCGGAGATGACGACACGCACGTCGCCGATGTCTTTGCCGGCCACTTCCAGCGCGTTCTTCAGCGCGGCTGCGGAGATGATCGCGGTGCCGTGCTGGTCGTCGTGAAAGACGGGGATCTTCATCACCGCCTTCAGCCGCTCCTCGATCTCGAAGCACTCCGGCGCGGCGATGTCTTCGAGATTGATGCCGCCGAACGTCGGCTCCATGATCCTTACGGCGTTGATGAACGCCTCGGTGTCGCGCGTGTCGAGCTCGAGATCGAAGACGTCGATGTCGGCGAAGCGTTTGAAGAGAACGGCCTTCCCTTCCATCACCGGTTTGCCGGCCGCGGCGCCGATGTTGCCGAGGCCGAGGACGGCCGTGCCGTTGGAGATGACGGCGACGAGGTTGCCTTTGTTCGTGTACTTGTAGACATCGCCCGGCTCGCGCGCGATCTCGAGGCAGGGCTTGGCCACTCCGGGCGTGTAGGCGAGGGCAAGATCGCGCTGCGTGGCGGTGGGCTTGGTAGGGACGACCTCTGTTTTTCCGGGACGGCCACCCGAGTGGTATTCGAGAGCGTCATCGCGGTCGTTGTCTGGCATGGCGGCGGAGTCTATCAAGTGACAGCGCGGCGGGTGAGCGCGCCCTGCCATCCTGAACTGCCGGAGCTTCTTCGGCGAAGCCGAAGAGCGGAGAACGGTGAAGGACGTCCGACTGTAACCGCCGCCTGGCCGGGCTAACGGTTGGGGGGTCCTTCGACCGTCCGTCGGCGGCTCAGGATGACAGGTAAAGCTCGATGAGCCGCGCAGCGGCTTGCTCGTAACGGAAGTTCTTTGATTGCTCGTATGCGTGGCGGCGCAGGTTGGCGAGATCCGTCGATGCTGCGATCACTTTCGATGCCGCGGACTCGGGCGTCGACTCGTCGGCGATCAGACGCGGACCCAGCTCGCCGAGGAGAGCGGAGACGCCCTCGATCGGAAATGACACCGGCGCGATGCCGCAGGCCATCGCTTCCAGCACGGCGCGGTGGCCTTCATCCGAGCCGCGGGCGGTGAAGAGGAGGATGTCGGCGGCGCGGTAGTGCTCGGCGAGATCGTCTTCGTGATAGCCGGCCCAGATCACGTCGATGTTCAGTTCGCGGGCGAGCGTTTCGAGGTTGGGGCGATGTTCACCGTGGCCGATGATCATCAACCGCGCGTTGGGCAGATCGCGTTTCACGACCGCGTACGTTCGCAGCACGTCTTCGAAGCCGCGTCCTTTCGACAGCTTTCCGATCGCAACGAGCAGCAGTTCGTCATCCTTGACGCCGTAGCGCTCGCGAACGTCGGACCCGTTCGGATCGAACTGGCGATGATCGAGCGGCGGCGGCGTGAAAACGGGATTCCGTTCGCGAATCGGCGGCGCGTCGATGAACGCATCGTTGATCACGCACAGCCGCGCGGATCGCGCGATCAGCCAACGCGTGAGCGGATCGCCGCGAAGGACGCGCCGCGCATGAAACGTTCGCACGACCATCGTCCGCGTTCCGCGGGTGGCGACATTGGCCAGCCAGTGGTCGTACGTGAGATGCGCGTGGACGACGTCGAAACGGTGGTGATCGACCATCCTCGCGACGGCCTCCACCGTCCGCGCGAACGAAAACGGGTTCTGCGCCTTGGCGATGATCGGATGGGCGAAGTCGTGATGCGCGAGCTTCTGCTGCAGTTTGTAGCCGCCGACATACGCGTAATGCGCATCGACGCCGGCCTCGCGCAACGCCTCGGTTTCGGCGAACGCGGGAGCCGCGGCGCCGGTCCATCGATTGCCGGCCGCGAGGTGCAGAACCTTCATTCGCCGCGATGGTACACTCCGCGCCGCCATGGCAATCCAGCCCCAGCTCCTCGAAATCCTGGCGTGCCCGATCTGCAAGGAAGAGGTCCGGCCGGTGCCGCTTTCCGAGGCGCGGCGAGCGACGGTGCGCGACAAGTTCCGCGACAAAATGCGCGGCGAAGAGCTGGTCGTCGAAGACGGCTTGCAGTGCGTCAAGTGCCACCGCGTCTACCCCATCGTCAGCGACATCCCGGTCGTGCTCGTCGACGAAGCATTCGAAGAAGCGTGACGCCTGCCCGTGTCTCTCGCGCGACGTCTCGGCCTTCCTGAAGAGACGCCGCAACCGGTCGCGATCGCGATCCTTTTCTACATCGGCCACATCTTTTGCCAGGGGTGGGTAGCGTCGTCGGAGTGTTTCGCGTTTCTGACGATGGCGATGGTCGGCTACTGCCTGTATCGCCGGTGGCTGGCGCCGTCGTTTCACATTCTTTATGTGCCGCTGGCGATGTACGGCGTCGCTTCGACGCTCTCCGCCTTCTTCGCGGAGCGGCGCATCCACTCATTCGGCGAGATCGCGTTGTGGGGAAAGATCCTGCTCTTTCCGGCGGCGCTGATTCTTCTCCGCAACGTCCCGCTCAGCCGCTACACCGTGCTGAAGATGTTCTTCATCTTCGGCATCTTCACGGCGGGCTATGGACTTGTGCAATATGTTGCACTTTACGGTCATCACGATCTCGAACATCGCATCACCGGACAATCTGCTCATGTGATGACGTTGTCCGGGCTGCTGCTTCCCGCATCGCTGATTTTCCTCGTGCTCTGGATACACAGCATGCGCAGTATAGTGCTCATCGTCGGCGTACTGATGACGCACCTTGCGCTGCTGCTCACGTATACGCGGAGCGCGTGGCTGGGATGGATCGTCGCGGTCGCGATCCTGCTGATTTTGAAATGGCCGAAGGCGCTGGCGTGGGCCGTTCCGCTCGCGATTCTGGCGATCAGTCTGGCGCCGCTGCCATTTTTTAGCCGGGTGATCTCGAGCTTCGACATCAAACAGTCGTCGAATCTCGATCGGATTCGGATGGCCGAGGCCGGCGTCGAGATCATCAAAGATTACCCGCTCCTCGGCGTCGGACCAGCGAACGTGAAAGAGGTCTATCCGTTGTACCGCAAGCACGATGCGCCGCGGTTTCGTATCCCGCATCTGCACAACAACGTGATTCAGCTTTGGGCCGAGCGAGGCGTACTGGCACTCGTGGCGTACCTCTTCCTGCAGTTCCTTTTCCTGCGCGAATGCGCGCGCGGCTGGGGTGGAACTTCGGCGAAGTTCGCCGAGGCTGGCGTGGCCGTGGCGGTGGCGATGGCGGCGGCGGGGATGTTCGAGTTCAACTTCGGCGACACCGAGGTCTTCTGGGTCCTGCTCGACATCTTCGCGATCGTGATCGCGTTCATCGAGCGGCCTCTGCCGAATGAACTCCGGCTCCCCGCGGTTCTTCCGGAAACAGGTCCGTAACCTTTAAACCATGAGCGCGTCGAATGAACGAGATCGGGAGATGAAACACCTGAGCGATCAGGAGTTGATGAGCATCGTTCAGGCGGGTGATTTCTCTCCCGCTTCGGAGATTTACGATCGTTATTCGAGCAGGATCTACAACTTCGCGTACCGCTTCCTGAAGAACAGCGAGGCGGCCGAAGACGCGACCCAGGAAGTCTTCGTCAAGATGCTGAAGCACGCGGGCCAGTTTCATGGTGGGGCAAAACTGTCGACCTGGCTTTTCTCGATCACGGCCAACTGGTGTCGCGATTATCTGAGAAAAGCCGAGAACAGATCGAAGGACGGCGAGGATGTGTTGATCACGCTTCCCGCGCCGGCCGAGCTCTCGCCGGAGCGCCATCTGGAACGCCGCGAAGATGAACTACGGATTCAAAAAGCGCTGACCCTGCTGTCGCCGGATCAGCGCGAAGCCATTCTCCTCTCCCGCTACCAGGGGCTGTCGTACGCCGAGATCGCGCAGATCTCCGGCTGCTCCGAGGGGGCGGTGAAGACGAGAGTGTTCCGCGCCATGGAAGTGCTCAAAAAAGCGCTCACCGGCGATGCCCGTGGAGGAGACCGATGCCTGACTGCGATTCCATGAGAGAGAACATGCCGCTGCTGCTGACCGAGTCGCTCGACCCGGCCCGGCGCGAGCTGACGCATCAGCACATCGAGACGTGTCCGATGTGCGTCGCGGAATGGTCGGCCTACAAGGAAACGTGGTCGATCCTCGACACGCTGCCCGAGCTCGACGTCCCGGCGCGCGTGAAGCAGCGTTTCCTCGCGGAAGTGTCGCCGGCATCGGTGACTCCGAACGTCGTCCCGTTCCGCCGCCGCAGCGCGCCTCGCTGGCTCGCGCAGGCAGCGGCCGTCGTGATCATTGCAGGCGGTGCGTTCTACGGCGGACATCGCATGACGCCGCGCGTCGAGCTGACTCCGACTCCGGCGCAGGTCACCGCGATTCAGCAGGCCATGCCGGCTGCGGCGACCTACTCGATCGCCGAATCGCGCGTCCTTCCGGCCGCGTCGATCAGCCCGCAGATCGAAGGACGTCCCGACATCCAGAACGTGCAGTTCACCGACGCCACCCCATCGAACGATCAGATCGGCGTCTCCTTCGACATCACCTCGCACGTCACCGTCACCGGGCGGCCGACCGACAAGAGCATGGTCCGCCTGCTGCGCTACGTCCTCGAGAACGAAGATAAACAGTCTCCGTCGCGTTCGCGCGCCATCGACTGGGTCCGCTCGACGTACGCGCATGTCGGCAATCCCGATCCTGAGATCACCGAGGCGCTGGCGAACGTGCTGCGCAACGACGACAACCAGGGCGTCCGCATCAAAGCCGCCGACACGCTGCGGTCGCTGCAATCGACGATGTCGGACGGCACGCGCGACGCGCTCGTGGAAGCGCTCAAGAACGATCCCAATCCGGCCGTACGTCTCAAGGCGGTCGAGGCGCTGGCCAAGCTGGCGCGCAGCGGCGGCACGATGGATCCCGACATGGTCGACACGCTGCGCAAGAAGGCGTCGCAGGGTGACGAAAACGTTTACGTCCGCGTCAAAGCGGCGGAGGCTCTGAGCAGTATTCAACCCCGATGAGAGTAACGGTGAGAGTCACGTTGAGAACGACGGTCCGAACCGTCATCGCAGTCGCGGCGCTGCTGTCATCGACGCAGCTCTTCGGCGCGAGCTTCGCCACGAGCAGCCGCCTCACGCGTGAGTTCGCGATCGACCCGGCCGGCTCGGTGTGGATCGACAACCCGTTCGGTAGCATCGACGTCATCGGCGGCGAAGGCAATGTCATTTCCGTCAACGCGGAGCGGACGCTCACCGCGCCCGATCCGATGACGCTGAAAGAAGCATCCGACAACGTGGCATTGAGTTTCGAGGGCGACACGAAAGTGCGGCTGATCCGGACGCTCCTGCCGCCGATGCGCAACGCGCGCTGGACCGTGACGGTGAACTACGTCGTCCACGTTCCTCGGGGCGTGAACGTGAAGATCGGCGGGTCGAAGTCGGCCGAGCACATTCGCGTTTCGAACGTGAATGGGAGCGTCACCGTAAATGGATTCAGCGGCATCGTGATGATGGAAGGTGTCGTCGGCGCGTCCATCGTCAACATGGTCAACGGCCGCATCATCTACGACTACACGCAGAAGCCGGTGTCGCGCGCGCAGGTACAGGCCGTCAACGCCGACATCGACATGTTTCTCCCGGCGAATTCGAATTTCGAATGGATCGCCAACACGATCAACGGCGACATGCTGTCGACGTTCAACGTCAAGGCCGGACGTTTCAACGGCTCCGTTTTTCACGGCGTAGTCGGATCGGCCGGTACGACGCTCAGCACCGAGTCCATGATGGGCCACGTTGCCGTCCTGGTTAAGGGCTCGAACATCGCCGATGCGCAGTCGATGCGGGCGAACGAGCCGGCACATCAGGCGGCTCCCGGCGATGTGCTCCGGCAGCCGGCCAAGAAAATCCAGATGCCGTTCGTCGTCGGTGACTTCGTCTTCGCGGCCTCGGTGGCCGATGTCGTCGTCGGCGAAGTCCGCGGCAACGCCCGCGTCGAAACCGGCGCCGGCGAGGTGGAGCTCGGCGCGGTCTTCGGCCAGTGCAACGTGACCTCCCTCGGCGGTCCGCTCAACCTCGGCGACATCATGGGCTCGCTCTTCGCCCACACCGGAGCCGGCGACATCATCGTCCGCGCGTCACGCATGGGTGGCCAGGTGACGACCGACGGCGGCCTCATTCGCGTGATCTATGCCGGCGGTCCGATGACCCTCCGCTCCGGCGGCGGCGACATCATCGTCCGTCAGTTCTCAGCCTTCATGGATGCGGAAACAGCATCCGGCGACGTGACGCTGACCGGCGATCCCGCGCAAAAGAGCATCAAGCTGACCGCGCGCACTCTGCAGGGCAACATCGTCCTGAACGTGAGCCCGCGCTTCGCCGCCGACATCGATGCGACGATCCTCACCTCGGATCCGGAAGTGAACGAGATGCATCTCGACTTCAACGGCATCACCATTCGCCGCGAGCAGGTCGGCAACAAGACCCGCATCCGCGCGACCGGCAAGATCAACGGCGGCGGCGAGCGCGTCGAGCTGTACGCCGAGGACGGCGACATCTACATCTCCGCGCAAACCCTCACGCCGATCCGCCTGGCGAATCCGAAGTAGCTCACGGTTGTGAGGCTCGCTGTCAGTGCCTCGTTTCCAATGCGGCGATTCTGTCGTTGAGGATCACGATCTGCTGCCGGATTCGGTAACGCGCATTTCGAGCGCGACCAAATTGGACTTTACTTCGCGGGCATCGGCGGCGGTTTGACCAATCCCACCGAGTAATCGCGCGACACTTCGTCGTAAACCCCTACCGACACGCGCAGCGATGGTGTGAGTGATTCCACCGAGACCGTGTAGGTGAAGTGTCCCGTTTTGGCTCGATCGAGATCGCCGGCTGGGATCGAGAACGGCTGCGTGTCGTGGTGCGTTTCGCTCACTCCGCCGATCGTCGATCCCCACGCCACATAGACTGAGAACGCGCCGTTGTAGACGTTCCCTTGTCCGCGCAGCGGCGTCAGCGCGCCGATCGGCACCTGCACAGTCAGCGGGAAGAGGTACGTCTTGTTCTTCGTGCGCGACGGCTCGCCGATCTTTGCGGCAAAGCGGAACGCCGACCGCGGCGCGTTGCCGAAGAGCGCGCCGATCACGCGGTCGTCCATTCGCGTACTCTCGGTTTTCGGTACGAACTGCCCGCGCGACCGCACCGACAATTTCGGATCCTTGACACGGACCTCGATCTTGCGCGCCGCGGCTTTGCCCGGCGTGGCGCGGTACGCGAGCGAGTAGTACGAGTCGAAGTCGTCACCGATCCGCGGCAGCAGTTTCGTGACCTGGGTGCTGCCCCACGCCGACATACCGCCGGTTTCTTTCGCCACGTAGTCGAGCATCGGAGTCTCGTTGCTGAGGATGCGATAGTCGAACGCTCCGCCGCCCGGGCTCGGAGCGTCGGCTTGGTCGCCGGACGGCATCGTCGTCGATCCAAGCCCTTCCGCATAGATCGGATAGATCGTGACGCCGTTCGCATTTGCGGTCTCGACGAGCGTGCGCATCAGCGGTTTGGCGTCGAACTCACTCTGCACATCGAGCGGCAACTGTTCCGTGCCGGCGAGGTAATACGCCTCGGCGCCTGCAAACTCCGACAGGCGATGCGTTGCCAGCAGGAGCATTTTCCTACCGTCGGCGCTTCCCATCGAGCGCATCAGCGCGTTCAGCGTTTCGACCTTGCGTTTTTCGTCGGCCATCGCGATTTCCGCTTTCATCCTGGCTGACTGCTCGCGAGAGAACGAGACGCTGTCCGCGATCGATTGCTCACCGTTTCCGAATACGTCCGTGATCGTGCTGAGCTCCTGGCGCAGGTCATCCATCTGATCGCGATTCAGGGTGACGGTCCGGCGGGCCAGTGCATCGAGCGCCGCGTCTACTTTCGCCAGGTTGTCGGTAAAGGTCTGCCGGACTCCGAGGATCCCCTGGTTCCACGACACGACCATGACCCGGTCGCCGGGCCGGACGGAATCGTGGAGCAGTTTCTTCATCGCTGCGAACATAGGATCGCTGCGGAACGCCGGAAGCTGGAAACGTTCGACAAATACGACGATCGAGCGCTGTTGCGAGGGCGGAGATTGTGGCGCGGCCGCGGGGACCTGCGTCGTGACGGCGCCGCTTTGCTGCTGCGGTGGCGCCGAGGTGTATTCGGCGAAGTTCGTGATCGGCTGCCGGACGCCGTTCTCGAAGATCTCGAAGTCGTCGCGGAGGAGGCCCGGCACGCGTTTGCCCTGTTTATCGGCCACGACCACATCGACATTGACGATGGAAACCTCGACGCTTTCGGCCGCGTGCGGAAGGGCCGGGGTCTGCGGCGCGGCGGAGGTTGGAAGCGCGACGAAAAGCAGGAGCAGGCAACTCAAGGAGCGCATGGATGTTTCCTTTTCGGGTTACCGGTGCCGCCGATTCTACAATGGCGCGATGCGAAAGACGTTGGCGATATTGCTTTTTCTATTGACTGCCACACCGCTGATGGCGGCGCCGGCGGATGACGTGGCTGCGGCGCGCGCGGTGTTCGACGCGAACATCAACGCGATTCGCCAGCGCAATCGCGATGCGTATCTCTCGTACTACCTCCATTCGCCGTCGCTCGTGCGCGGCGGCGCGGAGGGTTTCGACACCGGTTTTGATTCCTTCGCGAAGGGTGTTGGCGCGCAGTGGCCCGATCTGATCGAAGCGAACGACATTCATCTCACGCCGCTGCAGCCGGGAATCGTCTACGGCACCTATCGCTATCGCGTCCGCTACGGCAGCGACGAGCACGTCGGCATCTCGGAACGTCTTTTCGTCAGCACTCCCGACGGCTGGAAGATCGCGGTTACCGGCGCGATCGATTCGCCTGCTGGCACGCCCGCGCCGCCGCGCGCGCTCACCGGCGCGACGCTGATCGACGGCCGCGGCGGAGTCCCGATTGCGAACGCGAACGTAATCGTGCGCGACGGCAAGATCGATTGCGCCGGAACTGCCGCGCAGTGTCCACTCCCCGAGGGCATCGACGTGACGGACGTGCGCGGACTCTGGATCACGCCCGGGCTGATCGATGCGCACGTTCATTTCTCACAGACCGGCTGGGCCGATGGCCGCCCCGACTCGCTCGACATGCGCGCCACGCATCCGTATGAGCAGACCGAGGCGGAGTTGAAAGCCGATCCCGAACGGTTTGGGCGTTCGTATGTGTGTTCCGGCGTCACGGCGGTTTACGACGTCGGCGGCTACGCGTGGACGCTGCGGCTGCACGATCGCTTCGAGCCGAACACGCTCGCGCCGCATGTCGACGCGGCCGGACCGTTGCTTTCCACGCTCGATCACTGGCTGAACCTTCCCGCCGAGCGGCAATTCATCGTCCTCAACGACGCCTCGGCGCGCGACGGCGTCCGCTACCTCGCGTCGCAGGGCGCGCACGCGGTGAAGGTCTGGTACATCGTCCGTCCTCCCGATCTCACCGTCGAAGCGTCCGCTGCCGCGGTTGCCGCCGCCGGCGACGAAGCGCGCAAACACAACATTCCGCTCATCGTGCATGCCACAGGATTGGCCGAGGCGAAGGCGGCGCTGAGGGCGGGCGCGACTCTGCTCGTGCACAGCGTTTCCGACAAACCTGTCGATCAGGAGTTCCTCGATCTCGCCAAACGCAACGGTACGATCCTCATCCCGACGCTGATCGTGTCGCGCGGCTACGTGCGGATGTTCCGTTCGGCCCTCGAGCACACGCCGGTCGCGATCGATGATCCGAACGGCTGCATCGACAAATCGACGCTCGCGAGAATCGCCGAGACCACGTCGGCGCCGACCACGCTGACGGCCGAACAACTGGCGCGCCGCGATCAGCGAACGGCGCAAGGGGAGGAGATCGCCGCGCAGAATCTGAAGACGCTCATCGCCGCCGGAATCCCGATCGCCACCGGAACCGACGCCGGCAATCCGCTCACGCTGCACGGCCCTGCGATTTACGCGGAGATGGAGTCGATGCAGAAAGCGGGCATGACGCCGATGCAGGTGCTCGTCTCCTCGACCGCCGTCGCCGCGCGCGCCATGCGCCGCGACACGGAGTTCGGCACGGTCGAAAAGGGGAAGGACGCCGACCTGGTCATCCTCAGCGCCGATCCAACCGCCGACGTCGCGAACGTTCGCAGGATTCGCTACGTCGTTCGCGGCGGCGTCGTGCGCACGATCGACGATCTCCACGCGCTGGCGCAAAAGTAGGATGCGTCCACCACTGCTGGCCCGCCTCGGATCGCGCATCGCCGACATCTGCGAGCGTTGGTTCCCGGACGCCTTTGTTTTCGCGCTCGCGGCGATCGTGCTCGTCTTCCTCGGCGGGATGTTCGCTGGGGTGAAGCCGGTCACGCTGGCGGCGGAGTTCGGCTACGGCTTCTGGTCGCTCGTCAACTTCACCATGCAGATTGCAATGGTGATCGTCGGCGGATTCGTGGTCGCATCGTCGCCGCCGGTCGCGCGACTGACGCGATGGCTGGCGTCGATCCCAAAGACCGCGCGGGGAGCGGTGGCGTTCGTGGCGGCGTTCGCGATGCTGTCGTCGCTGCTTTCGTGGGGACTCTCGCTCGTCTTTACCGGCCTGCTCGTGCGCGAGATCGTCAAGCGCATCGACGTCGACTACCGCGCCATCGGCGCAGCCGCCTACCTCGGGCTGGGCAGCGTCTGGGCGCTCGGCCTCTCATCGTCCGCCGCGCTGCTGCAGGCGACGAAATCGTCGATCCCCCCGGCGTTGCTGCCGATCACCGGCGTCATCCCGCTCACGCAGACGATCTTCCTGCCGCAGAACATCGCTCTGGCGGCAGTGCTCGTGCTCGTGTCGGTGATCGTCGCCTTCGTCTCCGCGCCGCGCGAAGGTGAAGCGCGGACGGCGAAGATGATGGGTATTGAGTTTCGCGAGGATGCTGTGGCACAGACAGCCGCGAACACTCCCGCCGAACGATTCGAAAACAGTCCGATTCTCAACATCGTCATCGCGCTGCTGATGTTCTGGTTTCTCATCACGCAGTTTCGCGACAAAGGCGGCATCGCCGCGCTCGACCTCAACAACTTCAACTTCTTCTTCATCGCCGCAGGCCTGCTGATGCATTGGACGCCGCGCTCGTTTCTGCGCGCCGTGACAAAGTCCGTTCCGGCCACGGCGGGTGTCCTGATCCAGTTCCCGTTCTACGGCGGCATCTTCGGAATGATTTCCAGAACGCCGATCGCCGCGCAGCTCGCGCACGCATTCGTCAGCATCACCACGAAGACGACGTTTCCGGTCGTGGTCGCGATCTACTCCGCCATCCTCGGCATGTTCGTTCCGTCCGGCGGCGGCAAGTGGATCGTGGAAGCGCCGTACGTGATGGCCGCCGCGCGCCAATGGGGCGAGCACCTCGGCTGGACGGTCCAGATCTACAACGCCGCCGAGGCACTCCCGAACCTCATCAACCCCTTCTGGATGCTGCCGCTGATGGGCATCCTCAACGTCCGCGCGCGCGACCTGGCGGGATATTCGATCCTGCAACTGCTGTTTCACGCGCCGATCGTTTTGCTGCTTTGCTGGCTCTTTGCGATGTCGATGTAGACGCTTGTCATCCTGAGCCGCCGCAGCCGAGGGCGCGAAGCGCAACCGGCGGAGGACGGTCGAAGAACCCCCCTTCCTGTTAACCAGGGAAGGGCGGCGGCGGACGAACGATGCGAGCATGTTAGGGGGTCCTTCGACCGTCCTTCGCGACTTCGCCTTCGGCTACGTCGCTCCGGCGGCTCAGGATGACAGCTCGTCCACCGCCGCTGGCTACTTCAAAAACTCCATCAGGTAATCCGTCGCCTCTTTCGATCCCATCACCGACAGCTTCTCCACGATGCGGCGCTTCGTCTCGGGATCCTTCTCCGTCCGCGCCAGGCTCACCAGCGTTCTGGCGTTGCCCTGGATGAAGAGCGCTTCGATCACGCCTTTGCGGACCTCGGGGCGCGGGTCGCTGTTGTAGAGCGAGAGGAGCAGGTCGCCGGAACGGCCGCCGCCGAGGAGGCCGAGGTTGCGGATGGCGGTGACTTTGAGATCGAGGACTTTTTCATTGCGCGCGATCTCGGCCAGCTTCTCCGAATTGCCGCCGATGAACATCGCCTGCAGGATCTTCTTGCGCACTTCGACGGACGGCTCGCTGCTGTACAGATCCGCCAGTTCGTTGCGCGCGCCGATCACGCCGAGTTGCAGCACCGCGTCGGCGCGAAGTTCCGCGTTCGACTCCGCTTTCGCGAGCGCGAGAAGGCGGGTGCGATCGCCGGCGATCATGTACGACTTCATCACCGACTTCTTCACATCGACGTCTGCTGACGCGTTGTAGATGTCGGTCAGCACGGCGCGGCTGCGTTCGCCGCCGAGGATGCCGAGAGTGCGCACGGCGCGCTCGCGAAGATCGGAAGGACCGGATTTCGCCGTCTTCACGACGATGTCAAACGCCCGCTGCGAGCCGGACTGGCTGAGGACGAAGAGCGCGCGCTCCTTCAACTTCACCGGCTGGCGCCCGTTGAGGATGCTTTCCAGGATGGGGATGGCGCGCTCGGGATCGCTGTTCATCAGGCCGTTGATGGCCATCAGCTTCACATCTTCATCATCGACGTGCTCCGGCTCGATCTGCTGGCCGGCGGACTGGCGGATTTCGACTTCGAGCGTCTTGCCGTCCTCGATCCATTTCGACTTCGGATACGACTTCTGCAACTGCAGCAGCGTCGACAACGCCTCGGAACGCGCGCCCATCTTTCCTTCCGCATAGGCCAGCCAGTAGAGAGCGGCGTCGGCGTGCTGCATGCGCAGCTCAGCGACTTTGCGGAATGACGAGGCGGCGCGGCGCCAATCGTGATCGTCGAGCGCGTCGGTGGCGGAGTCGTAGAGGTCTTCCTCCCTGTCGATCCTCGCCTCTTCGCGTTCCTTCTTTGCCTCTTCGCGATCCTTCTCGTGCGCTTTGCGATCTTTTTCGCGATCCTTCTCGTCATCGTCGTCTGAGACGGCGATGACGATGGCGTGGTTGTCGGAGGTCACATTCCAGTTTGCGCGAACGGCCGGCGCAAGCGCGACCAGCGCGGCGGCGAGCGTGTAGATCAATTTCGTTTTCATAGTGAGTCCATTCCTTTCTGCGGGACGTTGGCGGGGGCTTCGTGGCCGCCCACTTGTGCGCTGACCACGCGCACCTTGAAGAGAAGGCCTTTCGAATCGATCCGCTTCTGCAGTGCGGCGATTTCGTCGGGCGAGAGAGTCGAGCCTGCATGCGACAGCTCGACGAGGACCGGCTCCAGGTCCGACAGCAGCGAAGCGATACGCGTCTCGCCCCTCCGCGTGGCCGTTTGCCGGTAGATGCGATTCGATGCGACCAGCTCGCCGGCGCGTTTGCTTTCGGACGCGACGTCGAGCGGATGTTTCGCGTCGGCGTTCGAGATCTCGAGCAGCATCCGTTCGGACCTGTCGAGATGATCGCTGACGACGACGAGGAGGAGCCGATCTTTGGATGCGGATGCGATGGCCGCAGGCTGCGCGGCGGGAGCGGGTGTGTTGTGCGCGACGGTCGTCGCCAGCGTCACGGCCGGCTGCGTCCGCGCGTGCCAGAAGATGCCGCCGATGAATGCGACGACGAGCGCCGCGGCGATCGACATCCAGCCGTAAATGTTGCGGCGGCGATTGCTGCCGAGCTTCCAGCGCAGGCGCATCCAGACGTCGTCGCCGTACGCATCGCCGCGCTCCGGAATCGGAAGCTGATCGACGAGCGTGAGCACGCCGCAGAGCGTGTCGAACTGCGCGCGGCACTCCTCGCACGCGGCGAGATGCTGCGGCGCGAACGGAGCATCGCCGTCGCGGTAGTAATGCGAAATCAACTGGTCTTCTGTTAGGTGTTGCATGGTGTCGACCTCACAAACGGCTCCAGCGCCTCGCGCAGTTTGCGCACGGCGCGGAAGATCGTGTGTTTTGCGGCATTGACCTGAATGCCCAGTGTTTTTCCGATCTCTTCGACCGGCATTCCTTCGAAATGGCGGAGGACGAAGGCCGTCCGCTCGTTGCTGCTCAAACGTTCCATCGCCGCGGCCACGTGCTTCTGCAGATCGGCCGACAGCAGCAGGCGATCCTGTTGCGCGTCCGTCCGTGCTGCTGCCGCGCCGGCCAGTTCCGCCGATTCGGGATCGCCGCCGTAATGCTTGTCCGCCCGTCCGCGAGCGCGCAACAGATCGAGCGAGCAGTTGACGGCGATGCGGTGCAGCCACGTGCCGAAGTTCGCGCGGTCCTCGAAATTGCGGAGCTGGCGGTAGGCGCGCAGAAACGTCTCCTGCACCACGTCGTCGGCATCATGTTCATTTCCAGTCATGCGATAGGCCACTCGAAACATCGGTTTGGAATGACGCTCGACCAGTTGCCTGAACGCGTCGGCATCGCCGGATCGCGCCCGGCTCACCACGGCAACGTCGCTCGTCATCTCCATCGTCGGAACCTTAGACTGGATGCGAGTGGTTTGGTTAGCTCCCAGGACGCTCCGTTACCATGACGAACTCGTGACCCATCTCGTTCACTACGTCCTCGTCTACGGCGTCTCGTTGATTTTCATCAACGTATTGCTGGAGCAGCTCGGCGTGCCGGTGCCTGCCGTTCCCGCGCTGATCGTGGCGGGCGCCTTGTCGCGCGACGGGAAGATGTCGTCGACGAACATTCTGCTCGCTGCGATCGCGGCCTCGCTCATCGCCGACTACCTGTGGTTCCTCCTCGGACGCCGCTACGGCTATCGAATCCTGCGCACGCTCTGCCGCATCTCACTGTCGCCCGACTCGTGCGTTCGCGACACCGAGGCGCGATTCGAGCGGTGGGGATTGAAGTCGCTGCTGATCGCGAAGTTCATCCCCGGATTTTCGACCGTCGCTCCGCCGCTGGCCGGCGCGTCCGGACGCGGCACGCTCGCCTTCGTCATCTACGACGGCATCGGCGCACTGATCTGGGCCGGAGCCGCCGTCGCTGCCGGCCGTGCCTTCCATCGCGCCATCGATCGCCTCCTCGCCGCGCTCGAAAACCTCGGCGGATGGGCGCTCGTCGTCATCGGACTGCTGCTGGTCGTGCTGATCGCCGTGAAGTGGGCCCAACGGATTCACTTTCTCAAGCAGCTGCGCCTCGCGCGCATCCAGCCGCACGAATTGAAAGAGATGATCGACCGCGGCGAGTTCCCGATCGTGCTCGACGTCCGCACGGCCGGTGCGCGCAGGCACAACCCGCGCGCGATTCCCAACGCCATCCTCGCGCACATGGACGACGTGGCCACGCAGCTCGGCGATCTCGCCCCGCACGCCGAGGTCGTGCTGTATTGCACGTGACCAAACGAAGCCTCAGCCGCCCGTGTGGCGCGCATGCTGATCGACAAGGGATACACGAAAGTGCGGCCGCTCGCGGGCGGACTCGATGGCTGGATCGACGCCGGCTTTCCGGTGGAGGACGTCGCGTAGATGGCGGTCTACATTCACGGCACCGATGACGACGAGCAGCGCCGCCTGTCGCTGATGAACGACGTGCTGCTGAACTCCGCGATGCTGCGCGAGATGAACCTCCGCGGCGACGAACGCATCCTCGACCTCGGTTCCGGCCTCGGCCAATTCACGCGGATGATGGCGCGCGCGGTCCCGAACGGACGAGTAGTCGGCATCGAGTACACCGAAGAGCAGCTAAACGCCGCCAAACGTCTCGCCGCGAATGATGGCGAATCGTCACTCGCCGATCTCCGCTCCGGCGACGCGCTCAACCTCGACCTCGGCGACGAATGGGGAACCTTCGACGTGGCGCACACGCGCTTCCTCCTCGAGCACATCCCCGATCCGTTACGCGCCGTGAAGTCGATGGTCCGCGCCGTGAAACCCGGCGGACGCATCGTCCTCGCCGACGACGATCACGGCGTCCTCCGCCTCTGGCCCGAACCTCCCGGCTGGATGGATTTGTGGGACGCCTACATGCGCGCCTACGAGCGCATCGGCAACGATCCGCACGTCGGCCGCCGCCTCGTGCAACTCCTCCACGAAGCCGGCGCACAACCGGTCCGCAACACCTGGGTCTTCTTCGGCGGCTGCGCCGGGATGGAGACCTTCCCGATCCTGGCTGCGAACATGGCCGGCGTCGTCCGCACCGCGCGCGACACGATCGTGTCAAACGGCCTCTTCAACGCGGATGACTTCGATCGCGTCGTGGCCGACTATTTTGTCTGGTCGCAACGCCCCGACGCCGCGCTCTGGTTTTCAGTGGCCTGGGCGGAAGGGGTAAAGCTGTCATCCTGAGCCGCCGGAGCCGTCGCAGCGCGAAGCGCGGAGCGGCGCAGGACGGTCGAAGGACCCCCTGATTGCTATCGCGGAAGGGCGGGGAGATGGAGCGCAGGCGTCTCGCGCGAACGAATTTGCATCTGCGCCACCGCCCCAACCGGGTTAGCAGGTTGGGGTCTTTCGACCGTCCTCCGCGGGTCGGCGCTGAGCGCCTCAACCGCTCCGGCGGCTCAGGATGACAGTTACAACGTGTAGTTCTTCTCGAGCAGCACCCGCGCTCTTCGGTCTCGCAGATTCCGAATCTGCGACTCGATATCCCTTTCGAACGGGATCTTGCGATGGCTTGCGTAGACCGGCGCGTCGACGGTGATTTTCTTCAACTCGTCGCCGAAGGTGTTTGGAGAAAGGTGCGCCGTCTCATCCGCGAGCGATTGCTGATCGTTCGGGAACGACGCCTCGGTCACCACGGCCACAACGTTCTCGGTCTTATTCGTCCGTTTCCAGATCTCCGAGGTCGGGCCGGTGTCGCCGGTGAACGAGATGGCCTGGCCGTTCATCTCCACGATCACGCCCGCGGCGGGGATCAGGTGATGCACGTTGACCGCGGTCAGGCCGACGCCGTTGCACATCACCTTCTTGCCGGGAGTCATCGGGCGATAGATGACTGCCGGCGCCTTCGTAATCGGCGAGATCAGCTTCGCGAAATCGGGCCAGACGATGCCGTTGAAAACGTTGTCGACCAGAAGCTGCATCACGTCTTTTGCGGCGAAGACAGTCAGCGCGCCGGCGTTCTGGCTGAAGCGGTTATGGATGAGGTGGGGCAGATCGCGTATGTGATCTGCATGGGGATGTGTGATGAACACGGCCTGGATGCGGGCCTGCTGGGAGAACGACAGTTTCGAGGTGAGCGTCCCGGCATCGACCGCGAGCCAGTCGTCGATCAGGTAGCCCGTCAGATTATGTTCAGCGTCTGACGCGCCGTACGCGCCGAGCACTTTGAGCCGCATCCCTAGTCTTTCGCCCCGCTGTCTGTGGTCGCCTGGAGGGAGACTATTCTTGCAGCGCAACAACTTAATGTCCAGCGCAGTGGAAAGGTGGAGTCGTTGAAGCGGAACGAAAACGCGTCAGGCGATGAGGCGATGACGCCGTTTCATCCGGCTGTACGCGACTGGTTCACGTCCGTCTTCCACACCCCGACGAAGGCGCAGGCGATGGGCTGGCCGGCCATCGCGCGCGGCGATTGGACGCTGATCTTCGCCCCCACCGGCAGCGGAAAAACGCTGACCGCGTTCCTCTGGGCGCTCGATCGCCTCATGTTTGCGCCGCGTCCGCAGAAGGAACGCCGCTGCCGCGTGGTCTACATCTCGCCGCTGAAAGCGCTCGCGGTCGACGTCGAACGGAACCTCCGCGCGCCGCTCACCGGCATCGCCAACCTCGCCTCGGAACGCGGTGAGGAATTCGTGATCCCGTCGATCAGCATCCGCAGCGGTGATACGCCCCAGGCGGAACGGGCGCGATTCCTTCGCGACCCTGCCGACATTCTGATCACCACACCCGAATCGATCTACCTGATGCTGACCTCGAACGTGCGCGAGGTGCTGCGCGGCGTGGAGACAATCATCGTCGACGAGGTTCACGCCCTCGTTCCGAACAAGCGCGGCGCGCACTTGGCGCTGTCCCTCGAACGCCTCGCGCGATTGGCGGACAAGCCGCCGCAGCGGATCGGGTTGTCGGCGACACAGAATCCGCTGGAGGAAGTGGCGAGGTACCTCGGTGCGCAGCGGCGAGACGCCGCTGGGCCAGCCGGCGAGGACGCCAGCGTTCCGGCGCGTGACGTCACGATCGTGAATACAGGCGAGAAAAAACAGCTCTCCCTCCACGTCGAAGTTCCTGTCGAGGAGATGGCCAAACTCAACGAATACTCGCGCGACGAGGTGCCGAGCGGGCCGGCGGGACAAGGTGTTCGCGCGTCGATCTGGCCGGCCATTCATCCGCGGTTGCTGGAGCTGATTCGCGCGCATCGGTCGACGCTGATCTTCGTAAACTCGCGAAGGCTCGCGGAACGGATGGCGGGCGCGCTCAACGAACTTGCGGGCGAAGTTCTCGTGCAGGCGCATCACGGATCAATCGCCCGCGCGCAACGGATCGAGATCGAAGACAACCTCAAATCGGGACGCCTTCCGGCGCTCGTCGCCACGTCATCGCTGGAACTCGGCATCGACATGGGTGCGATCGATCTCGTCATCCAGATCGAAGCGCCGCCGTCGATCGCCAGCGGCATGCAGCGTATCGGCCGCGCGTCGCATCAGGTCGGGACGGTCAGCGAAGGGATCATCTTTCCGAAGTTCCGCGGCGATCTGCTCGCGTGTGCAGCGGTCACCGAGGCCATGCATCGCGGGTCAATCGAACCGACGCGGTATCCGCGCAATCCGCTCGATGTACTCGCACAGCAGCTCGTGGCCATGATTGCGGTCGAGCCGTGGCATGCGGATGAACTGTTCGCCTTCGTCCGCCAGACCGCATCATTTTCTGATTTAGCCAGAACTTCGTTCGACGGCGTCCTGGACATGCTCTCCGGCCTCTACCCCTCGGACGAATTCGCCGAGCTTCGCCCGCGCGTCACGTGGGACCGCGTCACCAACATCCTCACGCCGCGCCCCGGCGCCAAGCGCATCGCCATCACCAGCGGCGGCACGATTCCCGATCGAGGGCTCTTTGGCGTTTTCCTCGCCGGCGGCGAAAAGATGCAGAGCGCGCGCGTCGGCGAGCTCGATGAAGAGATGGTCTTCGAGTCGCGCGTCGGCGAAACCTTTCTCCTCGGCGCGTCGACCTGGCGCATCGAGGAGATCACGCACGACCGCGTGCTCGTCACACCCGCGCCGGGCGAGCCGGGCAAGATGCCGTTCTGGAAAGCCGACGCTGCCGAGCGCACCGTTCCGTTCGGCGAAGCGATCGGCGCACTGGTCCGCGAAGTCGGCGCGATGCAGCCCGCCGCGGCGGTGAAACGCCTGACGTCGAAACACGATCTCGACGAACGCGCCGCGAAAAACTTCCTCCAGTATCTCGACGATCAACAGTCCGCCACCGGAGCCGTCCCCGACGACCGCACCATCGTCGTCGAGCGCGTCCTCGACGACCTCGGCGACTGGCGCGTCTGTGTCCTCACGCCGTTCGGCGGCCGCATCCACGCGCCGTGGGCGATGGCGGTGACGGCGAAGGTCCGCAACGAACTGCAGATCGACGTCGAGACGATGTGGAGCGACGACGGCTTCATCGTCCGCTTCCCCGACACCGACGCGGCACCGCGAGCGGAACTGGTCATACCCGACGCCGACGAAGTCGAGCAACTCGTGGTCCGCCAACTCGGATCGAGCTCGATGTTCGCGGCGAAGTTCCGCGAAGCCGCCGCGCGGGCGTTGCTCCTGCCGCGCTATCGCCCCGACCGCCGCACGCCGCTCTGGCAGCAGCGCAAACGCGCTTACGACCTGCTGCAGGTCGCGTCGCGATTCGGATCGTTCCCGATCATCCTCGAGACCTATCGCGAAGTGCTGCGCGACGTTTTCGACGTCCCCGCGCTCGTGGCGACGATGAAAAAGATCCAGCAGCGCAACATCCGTGTCGTTGTCGCCGACACCGAGAAGCCGTCGCCATTCGCAGGCTCGCTGCTCTTCCGCTACGTCGCGAATTTCATCTACGACGGCGACGCGCCGCTCGCGGAACGCCGCGCGCAAGCTCTGGCCATCGATCAAGCGCAGCTTCGCGAGCTCCTCGGCGAACCGGAGTTGCGAGAACTGCTCGACGCCGATTCGCTGTATCAGCTCGAACTGGAGCTTCAACATCTCGACGATCGCCACAAAGCAAAATCGATCGACGCGCTTCACGATCTCCTGCTCCGCCTCGGCGATCTCTCACTCGACGAAATCGCCGCACGTTCGATCGTTGACGCGAAAGAAGCGACGCGCGAGTTGACGAAGACGCGCCGCATCATCGAGATCCAGATCGCGCGCGAAAAACGCTTCATCGCCATCGAGGACGCCAGCCGTTATCGCGACGCTCTCGGCATCCCGCTTCCGCAAGGCCTCGCCGATCGTTATCTCCAACCGGTCGCCGATCCTGCCGGCGATCTCGTCCTTCGATTTGCGCGGACACACGGCCCATTCACGCCGGCCGAGGTGGCAAGACGATATGGACTGGGCGTCGCGATCGTCACGGCGTCGCTGGAACGTTTCGTCGAACGGGGGCGCCTCGTCGAAGGCGAGTTCCGGCCCGGCGGCACGCAGCGCGAGTGGTGCGAAGTGGAAGTGCTGCGCTCGATTCGCATGCGCTCGCTGGCGAAGCTGCGCAAGGAAGTCGAGCCGGTCGACACCGCCGCCTACACGCGCCTCATCACCGGCTGGCAGCTCGTCACGAAAAAACGCCGCGGACTGGAAGGGCTGCTCGAAGTGATCGAAGCGCTCCAGGGCGCGTCGATACCTGCGTCGATTCTCGAATCCGAAATCCTCGCCGCGCGCATCGACGGCTACAAGCCGTCCGACCTCGATACGCTCAGCGCCGCCGGCGAAATCGTCTGGACCGGCGTCGAACCGATCGGCGAGCGCGATGGGCGGATCGCGCTTTACCTCACCGATCATCTTCCGCTGCTGCACGACGCTTCGACCGTCGAGCTGACCGAGTTGGAACAGCGCATCGTCGATCACCTGCGTGGCAGCGGCGCCTCGTTCTTCGCGCAGATCCAGGCCGCGCTCGGCGGCTTCGCGAACGACGTCGTCGACGCGCTTTGGAACCTTGTCTGGCGCGGCGTGATCACCAACGACACGTTCCACGCGCTGCGCGCCTACACGCGTCCGAAGAAAGCGCCGCGAACGCAGGCGTTCCGCTCGCGAAGAGTCGCTCCGCCGTCGACGCAGGGTCGCTGGTCGCTGCTCCCGCCGCCGCGCGGGAGCGCCACCGAACGCGCCAATGGGCTCGCCCATCAGCTTCTCGCGCGC
>JBAVBF010000225.1:0-2757 GCA_049586115.1 Thermoanaerobaculia bacterium
CGTTCAGGGAGTGCGGCATGTGCGGGAGGTCGGACGCGGCTTTGTACACGTCGCCCTCGAATGCAGGCGGCGGCTCGATGTGATTGACGACGCCGTCCAGTCCCGCGGCGATGGCGGCGGCGAACGCGAGGTAGACATTCGCGTCGGCGCCGGGCGCGCGGCATTCGATGCGGAGCGACGGTCCGCTGCCGACGATGCGGAAGCCGGCGGTGCGGTTGTCGAAGCTCCAGGCGATTCCGGTCGGCGCGAACGACCCTTCCACGTAGCGTTTGTACGACGCCGGGTACGGCGCGAAGAACGCGAACAGCTCGCGGACATGTTTCATCCATCCGCCGAGGAACCAGCGGAAGGTCGGGGAGCATCGGATGTCGCCGAGCGATTCGTCGCCGGCGAACTGCGGCTTCTTTCCCTTCTCGTCCCACAGTGACATGTGGATGTGACACGACGATCCGGCGTAGCGCTCGTCCCACTTCGCCATGAACGTGATGGCGTGACCCTGCTGCCAGGCGATCTCTTTCGCCGCATGCTTGTAAATTGAATGCCGATCCGCCATCTCCAGCGCCTCGGCGTAACGCAATCCGATCTCCTGCTGCCCCGGCCCCCATTCGCCTTTCGATGATTCGACCGGCACGCCGGAGCGTTCGAGGTGCGAGCGGATGGCGCCGACGAGGTGCTCTTCTTTCGTGCTCTGGAGGATGTGGTAATCCTCGATCACGCGGCCGATCGGCGTGGCGTTGATGAAGCCTTTTTCGGCGACGGTCTCGTAGGAATCCTTGAAGACGTACAGCTCGAGCTCCGACGCGGCCATGACCGCGAAGCCGAGGTCGGCGGCGCGTTTGAGTTGATGCCGCAGCATGCTGCGCGGCGCGACCGGAACCAGCTCGTGCTCGTGCTCGCGATAGACATCGCACAACACGAGCGCCGTCTTCGGCAGCCACGAAGCCACTCTCAAGGTTTCGAAATCGGGGATTGGACGGAAGTCGCCGTAGCCTTTCGCCCATGACGTGAACGCATAGCCGGGAACGGGATCCATATCGATGTCGCAGGCGAGGAGGTAGTCGCAGGCGTGCATGCCGTGCTTCAGGATTTCGTCGACGAAGAAGCGTCCGACGAGGCGCTTGCCGACGAGACGCCCATACATGTCGGGAAACGCCGCGATGACGGTATCGATCTCGTCGTCGGCGACGAGGCGTTTGAGGGTTTCGGTATCGATGCGTCCTTGCATGTTCAGCTAATGTCGACGTAAACCGTCTTCCACTCGGTATACGCATCGAGCGCAGCCAACCCCAGCTCGCGCCCGATGCCGCTTTGTTTGACGCCGCCGAACGGCGCTTCGAGATGGACGCTGCTGCCGGAGTTGATGGAGATGTTGCCGGTCTCGAAGGCGCGGGCGACGCGCAACGCACGGGAGACGTCGCGCGTCCAGATCGAACCGGAGAGTCCGTACTCCGAGTCGTTCGCCATCCGCACGCCATCATCCTCGGAATCGAACGGCATCACGGCGACGACGGGACCAAAGATCTCTTCGCGGGCGATGGTCATCTCTGGATCGACGTCGAGGAAGACGGCGGGATCGAGATACGTGCCTGCACCTTCGCGCGTCTCGCCACCCGAGGCCAGCGTTGCGCCCTCGGATCTGCCGGTGGCGATGTACGACAGCACGCGGTCGCGATGCGCGGCGGTGACGAGCGGGCCCATCTCGGTTCCATCGTCGAGCGGATCGCCGACGTGAACGTTTCCGAACGCCTCGATCAATGCTTTCGAGAAGCGGTGATAGAGCGAACGCTGCACGAGGATGCGGCTGCGCGCGCAGCAATCCTGGCCGGCATTTCCAAGGGACGACGAAACAGCCGAGGCGACGGCGCGGTCGAAATCGCAATCGTCGAAGATCAGATTGGCTGACTTGCCGCCGAGCTCCAGGCTGACGCGTTTGATGTCGTGCGATGCGAGCTCCATTACCCGCTTGCCGATTTCCGTCGAGCCGGTGAACGCGAGTTTGCGGACGAGCGGATGGGTGAGGATCGCTTCGCCGACCACCGATCCCTGTCCGGTCAGCACCGTGAAAACGCCCTCGGGGATGCCCGCTTCGAGCGCGAGCTCGGCGAGGCGCAATGCGGTCATCGGAGTCTGCTCGGCCGGCTTGAGGACGACTGTGTTGCCCATCGCCATCGCCGGCGCGGACTTCCATGACGTGATGGCGATCGGGAAGTTCCACGGCACGATGATTCCGCAGACGCCGACCGGCTCGCGGAACGTCATCAGCACGCCGGGCGCGGCGCCGGGGATGGTTTGGCCGCCGACCTTGTTCGTCGTGCCGGCATAGTACTCGAAGCAGTTTGCGGCGAGTGCGACTTCATCGCGCGAATCGCGGATCGGTTTTCCCACGTTGCGCGATTCGATCTTCGCCAACTCCTCGGCGTTGTCGCGAATGAGCTGCGACAAGCGCAGCAGCATCCGTCCGCGATCGCGCGTGTTGATGGCGCGCCACTTGGGAAAGGCGGCAGCGGCGGCGCGGATGGCGCGATCGGCGTCGTCCGCGGTGGCCTGCGGAATCGAGGCGAGCGTCTCTCCCGTCGCCGGCTCGATCAATGCGAATGCGGACACGCGAGGCGTGCAGTGCAAGAAGCAAGCGCAGGAAACGCATCCTGAGCCGCCGCAGGACGGTCGAAGGACCCCTTCAGTGCTTGCCTGGTACAAGCCTCCGCCCAACCGGGTTAGCAGGTTGGGGGTCCTTCGACCGTCCTGCGGCGGCTCAGG
>JBAVBF010000226.1:0-2044 GCA_049586115.1 Thermoanaerobaculia bacterium
CCGGAGTACATCAAATCGCTGCGCGATGCCGGCATCAAATTCGGCAATGCGCGCGAAGTGACCGAACTGCGTGCGATCGGCGTCACCGCCGAATACCTCTCCCAGATGCGCGCCGCCGGCTACGCCGATCTGACCACCAGACAACTCAGCGAGATGCGTGCGATGGGTGTGACGCCCGCGTACATCAAGCTGATGTCGGACGCCGGATACCGCAATCTCACGCCGCGAGAACTGGTCGAGCTGCGGGCTCAGGGCGTTCGTCCCGAGTTCATCAAATCGCTCAACGACGCCGGCTACACGAACCTCTCCGTGAAAGACCTCGCGCGCCTGGCCGCGATGGGCGTAAACGCCGATTTCATCCGCGATCTGGCGAAGTACAAAGTGAAGTAACGGCTTTCTTTCGAAACCTTCTAACAGGACGCCCTTCACGGGCGTCCTACCAAGCCGAGGAGATATCCAATGCGCCGTTATCTGGCTTTAGCTCTGTTCTTTTTTCTCGCCGCCGTTGTCGCCCGTGCCGCGACGCCGCATGGCGCGTGGCATCTCAGCCAGCGCGACGACGGCCGTATGCAGATCGAAATGATCAGCGATCACAATCAGAACAGCCATCCGATCGACCGTTCTGTATTCACAGGACTGACTGCCGCGCAGATCGATGCGAACGCCGACACGCCTGTCGACTTCCGCATGATCCGCGAAGCGGGCACGCTGCATTTCACCGGCACGTTCCAGCACGGCGACGGCGTCGGCCGCTTCACCTTCGAACCGAATCCCGCCTTTGCCTCAACCTTGCGCAGCCTCGGCGTGGCCGCGGGCGATCTCGATGACGAAGGCCTTTTCACGCTCGCCGTCCACGACGTGTCATCGAGCTTCATCAAAGAGATGCAGTCGCTCGGCTACCGCGACGATCTCGATCAATACGTCGCCTTCCGCATTCATGGCGCGACGCCGGAGTTCGTTCGCGAGATCAATGCCCTCGGCTACAAACCGGACAGCGGCGATCTGATCGCGTTCCGAATCCATGGGGCCACACCTTCGTACATTCGCGACCTTCGCGCGCTCGGCTACCAGCCGGACGCCGGCGATCTCATCGCCTTCCGCATTCACGGCGTCTCATCGGAGTTCATCAAAGGGATGAAAGAGCTCGGCGTTCGCGACCTCGGATCGGACAATCTCGTGGCGCTGCGCATCCACGGCGCCTCGGTCAGTTACGTCCGCGATCTTCGCGACCTCGGCTACCCCAACCTCTCCGCCGACGACCTCGTGGCGATGCGCATCCACGGCGTATCGCCGAGCTACATCCGCGACTTGAAAAACGCCGGCTACGCGAACATCCCGGTCGAGAAACTCGTGGAGATGAAGATCCACGGGATCGATGCGGAGTTCGTGAAGCGGACGAAGTAGGTCACGCGGAGCCGCGGAGCCGCGGAGGCGCGGAGAAAAAACTCGGTGCTCTCCGCGTCTCCGCGTGAAACCGGTTCCCTTGAGTTAGTCAGTGCCGCACCGCCCGCCCCCGCCCGACCGTCCGCGCGGACTCCTGCCAGCCGAGTTGGATCACTTCGAAGTCGCTGCCTTTGACGGCGGCGAAGGCGGGATTGAGGATGTCGTTGTCCCAGCGCGTGTCGTACGTCCCGCTCACGTACAGGTCGCTGCCGTTGTCGGCGACGATCAGGCCGTAGGTCTTCATCGCCTGGAAGATACGGCGCAGCGGCTCGGAGTAGCCGGAGATGTCCTTCGACGCTTTCAGGCGCAGCCGCGCACCCATCGGCAGTGCGCCGTGCGTCGAGCCGGCGCGATGCGAGGCCGGGAAGACGTAGCCATTCGAATGGCGCACGGTGACGCGAAACGCGTGTCGGATCGGAACGCTGCCGTACACCTCGTCGTAGCGGACCAGTCCCGGCAGGATCGCCAAGCCGGCCGCGTCAGCGCTCGTCCAACCGTCGGGACGGCGCGCGTTCGAATCGAGCGGGAAGGTCGCGCCGGATCCTGCCGTCCACTGCGAACCGGTCCAGTGCAGGGCGTAGAGCTCGTACAACATCCGGTT
>JBAVBF010000227.1:0-10181 GCA_049586115.1 Thermoanaerobaculia bacterium
GCGTTGACGCGGATGTTCTTCGGCCCGAGGTTCGCGGCGAGGTAGCGGATGGTCGCTTCGAGTGAGGCTTTGGCCACGCCCATCAGGTTGTAGCCTTCCACCGCTTTTTCAGCGCCGTAGTAAGTCAGCGCCAGGATGGCGCCGCTGCCCGATTTCTCGAACAGCGGCAGCGCGGCGCGCGTGAGGCCGACCAGCGAGTAGGCGGAGATGTCGTGCGCGGTCTTGAATCCTTCGCGCGAGGTGTTGACGAAGTCGTTCTCCAGGTCCTCGCGCGGCGCAAAGGCTACGGAGTGGACGAGCGCATCGAGCCCGCCGAATTTGTCGCCAACTTCGCGGAACACCGCGTCGATCTCGGCGTCGCTGGTCACGTCACACGGCAGGATGAGCGAATCGGGCATCGACGCGCAGAGCTCTTCGACATTCGCCTTGAGCCGGTCGCCCTGGTAGGTGAACGCCAGCCGCATCCCCTCGCGCGAAAGCGTCTGCGCGATGGCCCAGGCGATGGAGCGCTTGTTGGCGACGCCGAAAACGATCCCGGTCTTCCCTTGCAGCAGCGGCATATGGCCCCCTTCAGGAGGCGGATCATAGCAAGGCGTGCGGGAGGTCAGCCGGCCATCGGCAGGTGGGAGAAGTAGGTCTGCGCGGTGCCGCACTCGCGGCAGAGGAAGTGCAGCGTGTCGCGGCGCGACCAGGGGTTGGGTGTGTCGCAGACGGTGCAGAGCGTTTCCTGCTGCGGAAACGGCCGCTCGCAGTGATCGCAGGCCACCGGCTTGCCGGTGACGTGCACATCATCTTCGCAGCTGACTTCGCTGCAGTTCGGACAACGCCAGCAAACAGCCATCGCGCGCGAACTCCTACTCAAAAGATGGACGATTGGACGACACCGATAATAGCAGATGAAAAAGAGAGATGATTAAAAACGCGATCATCGGCAGGATCCGCGGTCGCAGAAGCGGCGCAGGTTCTCGCAGGTCCCCATGTCGTCAGCGTTATTTTTAGCATACGAATTGAAAGAGATATTGAAGTCACCGTGCTACTCTGCCGCCGAGGTATGGTCCGGACAGATCGATACGAGCACTTCCGATTATCCATACAACTGGGCAACAATCGATTGGTCTTATGCTGGCGACGACAGGGGCCCCATTGATCTGACGTCGATGCGACAGCCTCCCATTCCAGGCACGATCAGTCGCGCTGCTTCAATCCAGTACGCTTCGTGGAAGCCCGGACAGACAGTGTTTCCGGTAGCTGTTAACTGGTACAACTGGGCTTATTGCTGGCGAAGTGCAGTCGTGGGTGGCTGCACAACGGCGGCCGCTGGTTGCATCCGCAGCGCAGCCGCTTGGCTGCGTGTTTTGCGACATGGTGCATTGGGGCAGAGATCGGCGGCGCGGTAGTCTGCGCAATGCAAAATTGGCATTGACCAAGCGGAGGAGCCATCATGGCCGACCACAAACCCGAAGTGTTGATCAAGCGTTGGGAGCTTGATGCGATTGTCATCGAACTCATAGTTCTCGGCGGCGTGGCGACGGGCGTCGCGATCGGTACGCTGTCTCGGTTTTCTGCGCTCGGTCATATACCTCCTTATGTTCTAAACGGAGCCGGTTTTGCATTTCTGGGCATGCTTTTGATCCCCGCGCAAAGCATCTTAGTCCGCGTTCATCGTCAGCATCAGATCTCACCGCTCAGCAGTGTGGTGTGGTGCGTAATTGGCGCGGCCGTGTATGTTGTGACGTCGCGGCTCATGCATTAAGCGACGAGCTGCGCTGCACCACGGTATGCCGCAGCATAGCGATTGCCTTGAATGGGGGAGCGCTCGGGGAACCCTGGACAGCTACTGTGGGCAGGATCCGCAGTCGCAGAAGCGGCGCAGGTTCTCGTAGGTCCAGATGCCGTAGGTGTGACCATCCATCCAGTTCGGCTGCAGGGCGTAGTTGCCGATGGGGATGACGCTCTCGATCTGGAATGAGGCCGGCGTGTAGCGGGCGGGTGGGCCGGAGGACATGCGGCCGAAGAGATCGGGCTCGCCGGAGCAGGCGGCGCAGGGACAGGCGCGGCGCAGCGCTTCGAGCGGATAGTATGATTCGTGGCCGTCGTCCCAGACGACTGCAAAGAGATCACCGACAACCTGGAACGACGCGGGCCGCATGCCGACTTACAAGCTCACGATCGAGTACGAGGGAACGCGGTACTCGGGCTGGCAGGCGCAGGGTAACACGCCGAAAACGATCCAGGGCCACCTGCTGCGCGCGGCCACGCAAGTCCTCGGCGACTGCGACATCGGCGGCGCCGGCCGTACCGATTCGGGCGTTCATGCGGCCGCGCAGGTCGCGCATCTTCGCGCACACAAAGGCGTCGATCCGCTGCTGCTCTCGCGCAAAATCAACGATCTTCTGCCACATGACATCAGCATCGTCGCGGCCTCGCGCGCGAACGATCGCTTCCACGCGCGGCATGACGCCGTCTCGCGTGTCTACCTCTACCAGATCGCCACGCGCCGCACCGCGTTCGCGAAGCCGTTCGTTTGGTGGATCAAGGACCGGTTGGATGTCAAAGAGATGTCCCGGGCCGCGTCGCTGCTCGAGGGGCGGCACGACTTCAGCGCGTTCAGCGACAAGAGGTTGAAGGAAGAGGAATCGCGCATCGTCGTCGTTACACGATGTCAGGCCGTGGCCAGCGGCGATCTGATTCTCTTCCGCATCGAGGCCTCGCATTTTCTTTGGAAGATGGTGCGCAAGCTGACGGCGTTTCTGGTCGAGATCGGGCGCGCCAATGCCACAGCCGAGGAGATGGCGTCCAGGCTGCACGCGAACGCGGCGGGTGTCGAGCCGACCGCGCCGCCGTCCGGACTCTTTCTCGAAGCCGTCACCTATCGCGGCGAGACGTTCGACCGGCCGCTGGAACCGATCGTGCCAGTGATCCGGCGATGAGCGAACGCGATCTGATCGCCCGCATCCGCGAGCTGTTTCCGCGCGCCGGCGACGATGCCGCGGTCATCGGTCGACAGCTCGTCACGAACGACGTGCTCGTGGAGAACGTCGACTTCACGCGCGCCATCCCGCTGCCGTTGATCGCGCGGAAGAGTCTCACCATCAATCTTTCCGACATCGCCGCAATGGGCGGGAGGCCGCGGTACGCGATCGTCGCGATCGGCTCGCCCGATGAGAAGGATGCGTCGGCGATCGTGGAAGAACTCGCGATCGCGGCGAAGGAGAACGACGTCGAAATCGCCGGGGGCGACCTTTCGCGATCCGCGGTGCTGTTCATCTCCATCACGCTGATCGGCGAGGCCACCCAGCCCATTCTGCGCAGTGGTGCACGTCGCGGCGATCGAATCTATCTCAGCCGTCCGATCGGCGGTTCCGCGGCTGGACTCTCGCTGCTCCAGCGCGGAACAGAAGGCGCCGACTACGCCGAACGCGAGTTCATCGAATCCGCAACGCGCCGCCATCTCGCACCCGAGGCTGAAGTCGCCCTCGGCATGAAACTCGGCGGCCTTGCTACGAGTTGCATCGATGTCTCCGACGGTTTCTCGACCGATCTTCATCACCTCTGCGATGCATCAAAAGTCGGTGCGCTGATCGACGGAGATCGCATCCCCGCGTTTCAGGATCTACCGCGCTTCGGACCGCGCCTCGGCATCAACGTTCGGGACGCGGTGCTGCACGGCGGCGAGGAGTACGCGCTGCTCTTCACCTCAGCGCTGCGCGAGTCGGAGTTGAGCGCGCGCGTCGGACGGCCGGTTTACGCGGTCGGGCGCATCACCCAGGAACCTGGCGTTCGGATCAACGGCGAATTGCTGGCGCCGCGTGGATTCGATCACTTCGGCTGACGAGACCGCGCCAGGTTTGATGCGACGGCGCAAAGGAACGCGCTCACTCCGAGCGTTGTGCGGACCGCATGCGCGCGCGACCAGTTCTTCGCCAGCGACTGCGAGCGGTCGCTGGGATAGTCGGTCGGCGCCTGCCCTTCCAACTCCTTGTTGATCGGCACGGTCACCATGATCGTCGCCGCGAGCACGCCTGCGAGACTGATTGCGGACGCGGCGTCGAGCATGCGCTTGACCGGCTTCACGCCGCGCGAGCCGACGGCGAGCGTGACCGCCGTTCCGAGTGCGACCGGGCCGATGGCGTTGAAGTAATTCGTGGCATCGGTCAGCGCCGCGATCGCGCGGGCGCGATGATCGCCGTAATGCGGCAGTTCATTGCGCCAGCCCGGTACGAGCGCCTGCTCGCCGAAGCCGAGCGAGCCGGCCAGCAAACCCGAGGTGGTCAGGTTGACGAAGCGAAGGAGCGATTCGAGCGTGTTGTTCATCGGCGGACGTCTTCGAGTTGTTTGATGCGATTGACGATGTCGCGATAGTTCGAATTCAAACTGTAAACCTCCGCGAAGGCTTTCTGCGCATTATCCGTGTCACCGACCTCAAGGTACGCCGAGCCGAGGTCGTACAGCAGGCCGACATTTTCCTCGGCAAGGATCTCCGGCATCTCGATACCCTTGCGATACCACTTGATGGCGAGTTGCGGCATGCCCTTTTCGAGGAAGCAGAGACCGAGCATCGACGCACATTCCACGGCGCGTTTCGGATCCTTCGAGGCGAGCTGGAACTCGCCGATGGCTTCGTCGATCAGGCCCATTTCCTTGTAGGCGATGCCGAGGTTGTAGTGCGTGTCGTAGTCCTCGGAATCGAGTTGCTGCTCGACCCCTTTTTTGAATTCCTTGAAGATTTCCTCGAGCGATTGCTCCTCTTCACTGAGAGAGACTTCTTCCGATTCTTCCTCGAGCTCGGATTCCAGCTCGGCGGCCAGATCGAAGAAATCGTCCTCGTCGGCGAAGAGATTTTCTTCGTGAACGGGAGGAGGCGGCGGTGCGGCCGCGCGTGCAGGAGGAGGCGTCGGCGCAGGCGTGAAGAAGTCGTCGTCGTCATCCGGAAGCGCGGACAGCAGCTCGCTCTCGATTTCGTCGCGCGAAAGAACGGCCGGTGCGAAGGCATCCGGCGTAGGCGCAGGAGCGGCAGTGATCGCGTCGAGTGCCAATTGGAAACGCGTTCGCCGCTCGGCGACGGCAGCGTTGCCGGGGAAGCGCTCGGCCAGCGCGTCGAGCTTCTGCCGCGCCTCGTCGAACAGCTCCTGCTCGATATAGAAATCGAGTTCGCGGAGCTCCTCGGCCGAGGGGGCGTCGATGAACGGCTCGGGTGCGAAAACCGGCGGGTCGACGTGCTGATCGATTGCCGTGTCGAACGAGAACTCCTCGGGCATTGCAGGAGTGTCGAACGTGAGCGCCGGTTCCGGTTCGAACGCCTCGAACGCCGGCATTTCGAGCGGGGGCGCCGGCGGGTCGAACGAAAATGCGGGCTCCGGCTCGATGTCGGGCGCACCGCTGTCGAGATCGAAACTCAGCTCTTCGTCGGCTTCGAGCAGCGGCAACGGGCGCTCGATCGTCGGAGCGCTCGGCTCCGGCGCCGGCGGCGCGGGCGGCAGCAGCGAATGGCCGCGCATCACGAATTCGTCCTGGATGTTGGCGACGGCCGCGGTATCGCCTTTTTCCTGCAGGATGGCCATGTACTGATTGGCGGCGGCGCGCGCACCTTTGACGTCGCTGTCGTCGAGGAGGAGGCGATACAGCTTCTCGTGCGCGGCGAGATGTTTTGGCGCACGTTCGATGATGGCGCGCAGATGCTCGGTCGCTTTTTCGGTCAGGCCGTATTTCGCGAAAACCTCGGCCTCGGTGAGGTGTTCGGTGACGAAGTCGAGATCCTCACCGCCGTCCTCCGCATCGAGATCGATCGCTGCCAATTCGACCGCGGATTGCATGCGTGACAGCGTCGGCGTTCGCGAAGGTGGTGGTGGAGGCGGTGGAGGCGGTGGTTCGAAGCTGGTGTCGAGCTCGAGATCGAGCGGCTCGGACGCGTCGAGGTCGAAGGAGAGCGCCGGCCCCTCCTCGAAGGAGTCGAACGACGGCACAGGCTCGTCGATCTCCATCGACAGCGGCGCGACCGGAACCTCGGCCTGCGACGGCCGGGCCGGCATCGTGTCGACTCCGCCGATCTGCGTGCGGACGAACTGCAGCTTCGTCCGATGCTGTGCGTTCTGCGGCTCGCGCTGGATCAATTTCTCCAGCACCTCGGCGGCGCTTTCGAAGCGGCCGCGCGCGACGTGTGCCTCGGCCAGGCTGCTCATCGTGGAGAGGACGTTCGTCTCTTCGTTGAGCCGCGTGTAGAGGGCGACGAGGCGTTCCAGCGTCGGCGCGTGGCCGGCATCGACGCGCAGGATGCGGTTGAACAGCTCGACGGCAGCGCCGCGCTCGCCCCGTGCGACGGCTTTTTCAACGACCGGCGCGAGCATGTCGAGCGCGCCGTCGGGATTGCCGGTGCGGAGATGAAGATCGGCGAGCGTCTCGCGGACGCTGGCATCGTTCGGATCGCTGGCGACGGCGCGTTCGAGCGCTGCCCGCGCCGCGCGCGCGTCGCCTTTGGCGAGCAGGATGCGGCCGTAGACCGCGAGCAGCTTCGCGTTTTCGCCGGCCGACTCGAGCGACGCCTGCACGATCTGCATCGCGTTGTCGTAGTCCTTGGCCTCGAGCAGCGCGGTGACGAGCGACTCGACCAGCTCGATGTTGCTCGAATCGATCTTCAACGCTTTCTTGAAGACCTGCACCGCCTCGTCGAGCATGCCGCGCTTGAGCAGCATCCGTCCGACGCGGTCGTACTCCTTGAGCGCTTCTTTGGTCTGGTTGTTCTGCGAGTAGAGATCGGCCAGCTTGACGTGGACGTTGATGGAGTTCGGATCGAGCTCGGAGATCTTCCGGTAAATCGCCAGCGCGTTGCCGGGATCGCCGTGTTTGAGGTAGTAGTCGGCCAGAACCTGGTACTGGCTCTTGGCCTCCATCGCCAGACCTTGCTTGCCGTAGAGATCGGCCAGCTTGGCGTAGATGTCGAGCTTGGAGGGATCGAGCTTGTTGATCTTTTTGTAGATGGCGATGGCTTTGAGGAAGAAGCCGTCGCGCGAGTAGTGGTCGGCGATCCTGCCGAAAACCTTGACCGCTTCGTCGTTGCGGTTGATGCGCACCCAGAGATCGCCGATGCGATTCAGGGTGTTGACGTCGCTGGGGTTATCGTCGAGAAGGCGTTCGTATTCTTTGATCGCCGGCTCGATCTTCCCCTTCGCAACCAGCTTCTCGGCGCTGGCGATGATTTTATCGCGTTGGATCGCCATCGGCTCCGTTCCGCACGAACAGCAACATCGGTTCGTCCACCCCTTCGAACGATCTGCGGTGAATCGGCGAGGGGCCGTAGAGTTTCAGCGCTGCCTGATGCCCCTCAGTCGCGTACCCTCGGTTGTGTCGAAAATCGTAAACAGGGTAGAGGTCATGATACGACTCCATCAACAGATCGCGATAGACCTTCGCGACGATCGATGCCGCGGCGATGGAGACGCTGCGCCGATCGCCTCCAATCAGCGGAACCTGCGGCAGATCCATGTCGATGGTGACGGCGTCGAGGAGCAGGATGTCGGGACGGACTTGGAGGTTCTCGACGGCCGCGATCATGGCCCGCTTGCTGGCCTGAAGGATGTTGATGGCGTCGATGGTCCGCGGCTCCATCACTCCAACGGCAACAGCGCGCGCGCGGCGAAGGATCAGCCGGCAGACGTCGATGCGGTCGTCGTGATCGACGAGCTTGGAGTCGTTGACGCCGACGAGGGTAGGCTCGCTGTCGAGGATGACGCAGGCGGCGACTACTGGACCGGCCAGACATCCGCGGCCGACTTCGTCCGTGCCGGCGATGGCCCTGAAACCGGAATCGCGGAGCCGGCGCTCGACCGCTGACATCTCAGCGACCCGCGCCAACTCCGCGAAGAGGTTCCTGACCAGCCGTTCGGCCGGCTTGAGTTTAGCGTTTGCGCTTTTCTTCGATGCGGGCAGCTTTACCGCGGAGATCCCGGAGGTAGTAGAGCTTTGCGCGGCGGACCCGGCCATGGCGTTCAACCTCGATGTGATCGATGCTGGGGGAGTTCAGAGGGAACATACGCTCCACGCCGATTCCGCCGGAGATTTTGCGGACGGTGAACATCTGCCGCGCGCCGCCGCCTTTACGCGAGATCACCAGACCCTGAAAAATCTGGATGCGCTCTTTGTCGCCTTCTTTGACCTTCACGTGAACCTTGATCGTGTCGCCCGGGGCGAAGTTGGGCATGTCGGTCCGCGCTTCACGCGATTCGACGAGTTTCATGAAATCCTGAGCCATTTTGACAACCTTCCTGTGTTCTGAAGCGAGCCCGCAAGGATCGCCGATTTGGGTTCTTTAATCAACAGCCCGGCGTAGAACGGCAGTGCGAGGGGACTCATTCCTCCCGAATCCGCTTGAGCATCGCCCGCGCTTCGTCGTCCAACTCGGCGGAATCGAGAAGGTCGGGCCGCTTGGCCAGCGTGGCGCGCAAACTCTGCTCCTTCCGCCACTTACGAATCTTCTCGTGATGCCCCGACAGCAGCACGTCCGGCACCCGCATCCCCCGCAACTCCTCGGGACGGGTGAAGTGCGGGTAGTCGAGCAGCCCGCGAAAGAAGGAGTCTTCCTCGACGGAACCGCTGTTGCCGACGACTCCTTCGATCATCCGTCCGACCGCATCCGCGATGAGCATGGCCGGCAACTCGCCGCCCGAGACGACAAAATCGCCGATGGAAATCTCGTCCGGCTGGAGCGCCTCGCGAATCCGTTCGTCGAATCCTTCGTACCGCCCGCAGAGGATGACGACGTGGTCGCTGCTCGCCAGCTCTCGCGCGATGTTTTGATCGAACAGCCGCCCCTGCGGCGAGGTCATGACGACATGCCCGCCGCCGATGGCGTCGACGCATCGCAACACCGGCTCCGCCAGCATCACCATCCCCGGCCCGCCGCCGTAGGCTTCGTCGTCGGTCGAGCGATGTCTGTCCGTCGCGTAATCGCGCAAATCCCAAACACGGACATCGAGCAATCCCTGTTTGACGCCACGCGCGATGATCCCCTCGGCGAGCAGAGGATCGAACATCCTCGGGAAGATGGTGACGAAGTCGATGCGCACGGCTGCGGACGATATCAACCGTCTCCCTGTTGGTTACTCAGAGATCTTCGATGCCGTCCGGAAGCTCGACCACAATCGTCTTCGCATCGAGATCGACCTTCGTGCAGATGTCCGCTGCAAACGGGACGTCGAATTTACCTCGGGGACCGTCGACGACGAGCAAGATCCCTCCACCCGTTTCCTCAATCTCAATCACGTTTCCGCGGATCGTGCCGTCGCCATCGATCAGACTCAGTCCGATGAGGTCGTGGAGAAAGTATTCATCCGCATCCAGCTTTCGCGCCTCGGATGCGGGAACCTCCACAGTCCAGTTCTGCAGCAACTGCACTTCTTCCGGCGAGTCGAGACCGGCGAACTTCACCAGCGCGCGGCCGGCATGGATGCGAACGGATTCGATGGTCATATCGCGCGTCGACGACTCATCCGGCGACACGAGCGTCACCGCGGAAACGTCGGTGAATCGTTCCGGAGAATCGGACCATGCTTCCACACTGGCTTCGCCGCGGACACCGTGCGCTTTGCGAATGATGCCGAGGGCGATGCGGTCACCGGACATGCGTCAGTCGACGATGTCGAGCGTGTAGCGACGGCGCGATTTGTGGCCGGCGGCGGAGAGCAGGGTGCGCATCGCGCGCGCCGTCCGGCCCTGGCGGCCGATCACTTTGCCGAGGTCGGCCTGCGCCACTTCCAACTCGACGACGGTCTGATCGCCGCGGTTGTACACGTGCGTGTTCACCGCGTCGGCATCATCGACGAGCGACTTGGCGACGAACTCGATCAGCTCTTCCATGGGAGGAAGTTACGCGACTTTGTTCTTCTTCAGGAGCGACTTCACGGTCGGCGAGAGCTGGGCGCCCTTGCTGACCCAGTAATCGACGCGGGCTTTGTCGATCTTGACGTCGGCCGGATTCTTCTTTGGATCGTAGTGCCCGATCTGTTCCACCGTCGCGTTGCTGGGGGTCTTCAGCGAGTCGGAAACGACGACGCGGTAGAACGGCGAGTGGGTCGCGCCCTGGCGGCGCAGGCGAATCTTCAACATGTCGTGTGATGCTCCTTGAGGTGAATCGGGCCGGCAATCCTACCGAACCGGGGCGTGAAACCGCAACCCGCACCCTCTCATTC
>JBAVBF010000228.1:0-6985 GCA_049586115.1 Thermoanaerobaculia bacterium
CCGGGCAAGGCATCAGCCCCGAGTTTCTGCCCTACGTTTTCGAGCGATTCCGTCAGTTCGACAACACCACCGTGCGCCAGCAGGCCGGCCTCGGACTCGGCCTCGCCATCGTCCGGCATCTCGTCACGCTGCACGGCGGACAGGTCTCCGTCGAGAGCGCGGGAATCGGCAGCGGGACGACCTTCACGATCACGCTGCCGCTGCTGGCCGTGCGCGTGGAGCCGGCGGACCTGCAGCAACTCCGCGCGAAACCCGACATTCCGAAGCTGGACGGCGTGAAGATTCTGGTCGTCGACGATGACGAGGAGGCGGGCAACCTGGTCGCGCTCGTGCTCAATCAGCTCGGTGCCGAGGCGCACGCCGTCACCTCGGTCGCGGCAGCCGTGAAGATGCTCCGCAATTTTCACGCGGACATCGTCGTCAGCGACATCGCGATGCCCGGCGAAGATGGCTACGCAATGATGCGCCGCCTGCGCGAGATCGAGCCGGAGCTGGGACGGCATATCCCGACGATGGCGCTGACCGCGTACGGCCGCCCCGAGGATCGCAGCCGCATCCTCGCATCCGGATTTCAAAAATACATTCAGAAGCCGGTCGAGCCGGTGGAGCTGGCCCGCGCGATCGAGTCGCTCAAGCGGAACTGACCACCATGAATGTCCTGGTCGTGGATGATGACGCGGCAATTCGAGCGCTGGTCACGCGCGTCTTCACGCGGCGCGGCGACAAGGTTCGGAGCGCGGCCGACGGCGAAGCCGCGATCGAATGCCTCAAGACAAATCCCTTCGACCTGATCGTGCTCGATCTGATGATGCCGCGCACCGACGGTTTCGGCGTTCTCACGTATCTGGAGACACTCGACGGCAATCGCCCGAAGGTCATCGTCATGACCGCGGCCGTGCCCGGCCTCGTCGACAAAGTTCCCGCGGACATGGTGGCCGGTGTTCTCGGCAAACCATTCGATCTGCAAGCACTTGTGACGCTGGCGGAGAACGCCTTTGGGCATTCCTCGAAGCTGGCTTCGTAACGCCATTGCAACGCTTCCTGGGCACTTGGCGCCGCCGTTGCTACCGATGGTCGTGTGATTGTCCGGGCATTTGGAGGAGGCCGTGACTGGTGAGCGGCGGGCGCTCGTCGTCGATGACGACCCGAGCATCCGCATTCTCGTCACGCGCATCCTGACGCGGAACGGTTTCATCGTGGAGAGCGCTCGCGACGGCGGTGAGGCCATCGAGAAGGTGCTCCAGCACGACTACAAAGTCATCACGCTCGATCTGATGATGCCGCGCATCGACGGTTTCGCGGTCGTGAAGTACATCGCCGAACATCGCCCGGAGTTGCTGGCCAACGTCATCGTCGTCACGGCGTTTGGTGCCAATGTGATCGAAAAAATCTGTCCTCCGGTCGTGCGCATCATCGAGAAGCCCTTCGAGCTCAACGCGCTCCTCGCCGAGGCAACCGCGTGCGCGGACCGCGACGCGAACTAAGCCTCCACGTACAATCGCGAGCATGCCGCCGGCCCGCGATCCGCTGTTTACGCCTCGCTTCGCGATGCTGTGGGTCTACGCCTTCGTCACCTTCTTTTCGGCGTTCCAGCTGCTGCCGGCCATTCCGTTTCGCATCCTCAACCTCGGCGGGTCAACGGCGGAGGCGGGATGGTTCCTCTCCGTCTACACCTTCGCGAGCGCGTTTTCCGCGCCGGTGATGGGAAGTCTGGCCGACCACTTCGGACGGCGCCGATTCCTGATCATTTCATCGATCCTCTTCGTCGCCTTCTCCGCCGCGTACGGCGTGGTGCGGCACCTCCCGCTGCTGTTCGTCATCGGTGCGATTCACGGCGCGGTCTGGTCGGGACTCATGGCCTCGGCGTCGGCGCTCATGAGCGAATACATCCCCGAATCGCGGCGCACGCAGGGGATGGCGTACTGGGGTCTGGCGAGCAGCAGCGCCATCGCCGTTGCACCGGCCGTCGGCTTGTGGGTCTTTCACTTCGGTTGGACGACGCTCTGCACGGAGCTGACGATCGTCTCGGTGATGATGGTGATCGGCGCGCTGATGCTGCGCTCCGACGAACACGGTCCGGCCAAACGGCGGCTGGTCGTTTCCGACGCGTGGGACTGGCGCGTCATCGCCGCCGCGTCGTCGCTCGCCGTGGCGTCGTTCGGTTACGGCGGCATGACCAGTTACGCCGCGATCATCGCGATCGAACGCCACGTCGCGCCGGCGGCGATTTACCTGACGACCTACGCGATCTCGCTGGTCCTCTTCCGCGTCTGTTTCTCGCACCTCGGCGACCGGATCGGACCGAGGTGGATGCTGTATCCGGGATTGGTTCTCGTGCCGCTCGCTTTCGGCTGGCTCGGCATCGCGCACACGCGCTGGGAGATGATCGCCTCGGCCACTCTCTTCGGCATCGGCTTCGGCGCCGTCTATCCCGCCTTCGTCACGATCATCCTCGGCAGCACCGATCCTGCGCGCCGCGCGCGGACGTTCGGCTCGATCGTCTGGGCATTCGATACCGGCATCGGCCTCGGCTCGTTCGGCATCGGCGCCATCGGCCAGCACTACGGTCTCGGGACTGCGTTCCTGATCGCCGCGGCGGTGAGCTGTTTCGCGATCCCGATCTTCGCCGTGACCTCGGTCCGCCTCGGTGGCACTTCACTTGCTGCCGAACCCGAGCATGTCAGAACTTCCACCTGAAGACGACGAACGCGTATCGCGCAAAGTCGTCTACGAACACACCGCCACAAGCGGCTCCTCCCACTCCGCGATGATCACGATCATCGTGATCGTCGTCCTCGCGCTCGCGCTGGTCGGCTACATCCTGATGCACGTGCACAAGTAGCGGCGAGTCAATATTCATAGTCGCCGTAGGCGGCGTAAAGAACCGTAGCCCCCGCCATCAGGCGGGGGACGGTGATGCGCGCACGATTTTGGAGCGCGCTTCAGCGCGCGAAAGAACGGTTTTGGTGACGATCGCAGAAGGCGATCGTTCGCCCCGCTCAAGCGGGCTCCCAACGGAATCGATGACGTACCTTTCCCACGCCTGAAGACGTGGGCTACGGTTCTTACGCCGGCATTCGCCGACGGGGTTGGTAAAGTGCGCTGATGATTCGATCTTCGATCGCTGTCATCCTGCTCGCCACCTCCCTCCACGCCGCCGACTTCGACGCGAAAGCTGCGGCGCGTTTCGCGAATCTCGCGCTCGCGTGCGTGCACAAGGAGTATCCAAACAAGATCGCGCACAATTTGAACAGCGATGCAGATGTGGCGCCGCCGCGGACGCTGACGCCGGCGTTTTATGGGTGCTATGACTGGCATTCATCGGTGCATGGACATTGGCTGCTGGCGCGTCTGGCGCGGACGTTCCCGGATGCATCGTTCGCAGCTGCCGCGCGTGCGGCGCTGGCGCAGAGCCTGACCGCGAAAAATGTCGCGCAGGAGGCGGTCTATCTGCGCGGTGAGGGGAGAGCGAGTTTCGAGCGGCCGTATGGACTCGCATGGTTGCTGCAGTTCGGCGCCGAACTTCGCGAATGGGACGATCCGCTGGGGCGTGAGTTGTCGAACAATCTGCAACCGCTCGAACGGGCGGCGAATGAGCGGCTGGCCACGTGGCTGCCCAAGTTGTCGCATCCGGTGCGATCGGGGGAGCACAGTCAGACGGCATTCGCGCTCGGACTGATCATCGATTCAACGAACGATGCGGCGTTGAAGCAACTCGCGCGCGATGCTGCAAAGCGTTTCTACACGAACGACAAAGCCTGTCCGTTGACGTACGAGCCGTCGGGTGAAGACTTCCTCTCGCCGTGCATCGCCGAGGCGGATGTGATGCGCCGCGTGCTGCCGGCGAAGGAGTACGCGGTCTGGCTCACAGCATTTCTGCCGCACTTCGACACGTTGCGCCCCGAGGTGGTCGTCGATCCGAGCGATCCGAAGCTCGCGCATCTCGACGGATTGAATCTCAGCCGCGCGTGGATGCTGGAAGGGATCGCGTCAGGGTTGCCGAAAAATGATCCGCGCGTCGCGTCGCTGCGCCAAATCGCGGCCGCGCATCGCGATGCCGGACTGGCCGCGGTCACCGGCGAGCATTACGAAGGCGGCCACTGGCTCGGATCGTTCGCGGTCTACCTGACGACGAAAAGAGGACTCGCCAAGTAGGGAGGCTCTCCTTGGGACGCGGGCGTCTCGCCTGCTTTTGAACAAGGTTCTACTTCGCCTTTCGTAGTGTCGCTGAATTCACATCCAGCTCGTCGATCGGAATCACCTCGACGTTCTTGAAGCGCTCCTGCAGCTTCGGCAGAAACTTCTTTGCGTCGCCGACGATGACGATACTGGCGTCGTTACCGCCAAGGTGTGCTGCGGCGAACTTCTGGATATCCGAAGCGCTCACACTCTGCACGCCACTCACGTAGCGATTGATCTCGTCGAGGCTCAGGCCATAGAGCGCGAGCGTGCCGATGCGGCCGACGATGCCGCCGTTTGTTTCGAGCTGGCGCCCGAACCCGCCGATGAGTACAGCCTTGCGCGGCCCCAGCTCGTCATCGGAAACGGGAGTCGTGCCGAGCTTGTTCAACTCGTCGACAATCAGACCAGCCACCTCTCCTGCCGACTCGTTCTTCGTTTGAGCCGAGGCAGTGAAAGGACCGGCGTCGCGGCGCAGATCGAACGAGCTGTTCGCGCCGTAGCTGAGTCCGCGCTTGATCCGGATCTCCTCGTTGAGCCGCGACGAATAGCCGCCGCCGAGGATCGAGTTCGTGACGAGCGACAGGTGGTATGCGGGATCGACGCGACTGAGGCCGGGACGGCCGATGGCCACCACGGCCTGTCCAGCAGCCGGCATGTCGACGACCACGGCGCGCGATGGCAACGCCTGCTTGAGCCACGCGACCGGGACCAAGTGCGAGCCGGCGGCCGCTTTCCATCCGCCGAACAGCTCCTGCGCCGCCGCGAACGCCTTTGCCGGCGCAATGTCGCCGCCGATGACGAGAATGGCATTGTCCGGCCGATAGTGATCGCGGTGGAATGCGACGATGTCGTCGCGTTTGATCCGCGCCAGTGATTCCGGCGTGCCACCAAGATTGTGGCCATAAGGGCCGGCGCCGAAGAGCACCTGCGCCAGGACGAAGCCGGCCAGACGTGCTGGCTGCTTCATGGCAACGGAGAGCGCGTCGGAGTTCTGTTGCCGCAGGCGATCGATCTCCTCCTGCCGGAACGCCGGATGGCGCACGACGTCGGCCATGAACGCCATCGCCGCGGGAAGCTTCGACGACATCACATCGAGATCGGCCGAGGAGTCGTCCCACGCCGCGCCGGTATCGAGCGTCGCACCAAGCGCCTCGACGCCGCGGGCGATCTGCTCGGCGCTGCGGGTCGTCGTTCCCTTCGATAATAGAGACGCCGTGGTATCGGCGAGGCCAGCCAGATTGGAAGGGTCGCCTTCGCCGCCGGTCCTGATCAACAGGCGCGCGTTCACCAGCGGCACGCCTTTTTTCTCGATGACGATCACCCGCAGGCCGTTGGCCAGCGTCTTCTCCACCGGCTTCGGAATCTGGACCGGCCGTGGCGCGGCCGGTGGAGGCGGAGTCGTTTCGACTTGCGCAAATGCAGGATTCAGAGCGAGCGTGAGCGCGGCGGCGGTTAGAAGTGTCGTCTTCATTTCGCCGACCCCTTTTCTTCCTGTGTGTAGGTGATCACGACCGCTTTTCCGTCGATCAGATACTTCTTCACCACGCGCTGCACGTCCGCCGCGGTCACTGCTTGCAAACGCCCCAGTCCTCGATTCACGTACGTGGCATCGTGGTACTGCGTGACGGCTTCGCCGAGCGCGCCCGCTTTGCCGTCATTGGTCTCGCGTTCGCGCAAGGCCGAGGTGATGCTCAGGTTCTTGGCTTTGTCCAGTTCCGCCGCGGTGACCGGCTTCGCCGCCAGCGCGGCGATCTCCTCGCGCAGCGCGGTCAGGCCGTCCTCCGTTTTCTTGCCGCTGGCCATGATCACTCTGGCAGTGAAAAGGCCGGCGTCTTCGCGCGTCTCCGCGTTCGCGTTCGCGCTTTGCGCGAGCTGTTTCCTGTAGACCAGCGACTGGTACAGCCGCGAGGAATCGCCGTCGGACAGAATCGTCGCCGCCATTTCGAGCGGCTCGGAATCATCGCTGCGCGCATCCGGAATCAACCACGTCAGCCCGACGGCAGGCAGCGGTACGTTCGCGCCGTGCTCCTCGAAGTGTTTCTCCTCGGTTCGCGCCGGCTCGGCGACCGTAACGCGCGGGATGGCCGTCGATGGTTTCGGAACCGGTGCAAGATAGCGGTCGACCCAGGCATCGAATTGTTTCGGATCGAGATCGCCGGCCACGATCAGGACGGCGTTATCGGGTCGGTAGTACATCGCGTGAAAGGCCTGCACGTCGGCGAGCGTGGCAGCGTCGAGCTCTTCGATCGAACCGATGCCGGGACGGCGATAGGGATGCACCGCGTAGGAATCCTTCGTCATCGCGTATCCGAGCCGGCCGTACGAAGGCGCGAGGACCCGGAAACGGAACTCCTCTTTGACGACATCGCGCTCGGACTTGAAGTTGGCTTCGTCGACCGTCAGCGATCCCATCCGCTCCCCTTCGGCCCAAAGTAGGGTCTGAAGGTAGTTCGACGGAATCACTTCGTAATAGACCGTCCGATCAGGATGCGTGTACGCGTTGTTCATCCCGCCAACATCCTCGGTGAGCCGGTCCATCATCTCGGACTTCATGTGCGCCGTGGCCTTGAACATGATGTGTTCGAAGAGATGCGCGAACCCGCTGCGCCCCTCCGGATCGTTCTTCGAGCCGACGCGATACCAGACGTTGACCGCAACCGTCGGCGTGGCGTGGTCCTCGATCGAGTAGACCTCGAGTCCGTTCGCAAGCGTGCGGTGCCGGTAGTTGATCGGCGGGAACGAGGCGGCTGCCGCGGACGCGGCGATGAAAAGAACAGCAATCGTGACGCGGCGAACGAACATG
>JBAVBF010000229.1:0-4392 GCA_049586115.1 Thermoanaerobaculia bacterium
ATGTTCGGCGTGTGGGAGTTCCGAGTCCCGCAGTTCATCACCAACCGCTCCGCCGGGCGCGCGGGCGTCGCCGGCGCGCTGACGATGGGACTCTTCGTCGGCATCGTCGCAGCGCCGTGCGTCGGGCCGGTAGTGGTGGCGCTCTTCACGCTCGTCGCGGCGATCGCGAAACCGGCCATCGGCATGGCCATGTTCGCCACGCTCGCCTTCGGCCTCGGCTTTCCGTACCTGATCGCGCTGAATGTCTTCCCGAAACCGGGCGAGTGGATGGTGCAGGTCAAGAAAGCGATGGGCTTCGTCCTCATCGCGATGGCCTTCTACTTTCTGCGTGCGGTCATCGGCGAAACACCTTTCCGCCTCGGCGTTGCCGCCAGCCTGCTCATCGGCGCAATCTTTCTGTTCCTGAGCCGCGGCCCGCGCGGGCGCGCCATGCGGCTGGCTTGCGCCGTCATTCTTCTCATCGGCGGGATCGCCTTCGCCATCCCGCCGCGCAAAGGCGTCGAGGTGCAGTGGCAGAAGTACGACGCCGCGGTCGCGTCGACGACCGGCAAGCCGATCGTGATCGACTTTTACGCGACCTGGTGCATCCCGTGTAAAGAGCTCGACGAAAAAACGTTCAGCGATGCGCGCGTGGCGAAGGATCTCGACCGCTTCACGCGCATCAAGGCCGATCTCACCAACGGCGATGATCCGTCGGTGAAGGAACTGACGAAACGTTACGCGATCGTCGGCGTTCCCACCGTCGTCTTCATCGACTCCTCGGGGCACGAACAGCAGCAGAGCCGCCTGACCGGCTTCGAGAAACCGGAGCAGTTTCTGGCGCGCGCGCAGCAGGTGAAGTGACCACTCTTTCATTGGATAGTGTCCAGCGCGTACGCGAGCGGATCGCGCGCGCCCACGAGCTCGCGAATGCGCGATTCCGCGATGCGTTCGCATCAGGAACCGGTCTGCTGCCGCCGAAAGCGCACATGGCCATGCAAGCCGCAGCGCTCCTCGAATGCGCGCAAGGCGTCCGCGTTCGCGGCGAGATTCGCTACGACGTATTCGACGGCGAGAGCACGCCCTACGTCGAACGGGGTCGCTCCATCTACGAGTCGTTCGACGTCGATCGGAACGCCGAAGCAATCTTCGAATACTGGCTGGTCATCAGCGACATCGTCGGCGCGACGTCGTGGCGCATGACGCGCCTGATCGCGACCGCCGAGGATTACGACGCCGCGCTGATGCGCATGCAGTCGCCGCAGATCGTCCGCGCCCTGATCGTCACACATCTCCCCTCGGTCGACACGCGCGACGACGGCACAACGTTACTCGAAGCGACGGTCTATACCCGCGCCGAGGAGGAACGGATCGAACGGAGGCAACTCCTGCTGGATGTTCACAACGAGTTCCACTACCACGGACGGGCGTTGCTGGCGGAAGGTAGGGGCGGCGTGCGCGTGTGAAAGCTTTCACGCGGAGGCGCGGAGCCAGGTTTTCTCCGCGCCCCCGCGTCTCCGCGTGAACCCGTCACCCTCCGATCACGCCACCGACAATTTCATACGCCTTCAACTCATGCCCCAAAAAGTTCCGCCGAAAAAACGCGGCGAGTGAACGCACTTCGATCAACGCATCCGGCGAAACCTCGGCAGCCGCAAACTCCAACACCGGCATGCGCATGATCGCGTCAAGCACGTCGGCAACATCGTTCGCAATCACCTGCGCGTTCGCCGCTCCACAGTTTCCGCACACAAATCCATGCGCGCCTGAATCGAACCGCAGCGGACGACCGAGCGCTCCATCACACGCATTGCAATTCCGCAGCGACGGCAGGACGCCCGCCAGCCGCAGAATCCAGACGTCGGCATACGCGACCACGCGCAGCGGCGCCGCGCCTTCCAGCAGCGACTCGGTGGTCCGATCGAGCAGCCGGTAGATCACCTCGGCCGGATCGCCCGACTGCGCGAACGTATCGACCGTCTCCGCCAGATACGACGCCGCCACACTCGCCGCCAGATTCTGTTGCGCCGGAAACAGCGACCGGATCAGATCGACCGACTCGATGCGCACGATCTCTTCCGCCTCCCGCTCGACGTAACCGATCTTCACCTTCGCCAGCGGCTCCAGCGACGCCCCGAACCGCGTCCGCATCGACCGCGCGCCATAGGCATACCCCTTCACCTTCCCATGCTCCGGCGTCAGAAACACGACCAGCTTGTCCCGCTCGCGCGCCGGAAATGTGTGCAGGACGATCGCTTCTGTGCGCTGGAGCCGCATGGCGAGGGAGAGTACACGCGTGCGCTTTAAAAGAGACCGGTTCACGCGGAGAACGCGGAGAGGCGGAGAAAAGCACCCCTCCGCCTCTCCGCGCCCTCCGCGTGAACCGTTCCCTTTCGATGCTCGCGATAAGCTCTCCCATGAATGCAACTCGCCGTTACGATCCACGAGGAAACACCTGAAATCGCGATCGATGTGATCCGTAATCTCGACACGGACCACGACGCGATCGAGGTTCGCGCGGATGCATTTCCGAATCACCTCGTCGATTGGATCGCGATACGAAACGCAACGACGAAACCGATCATCGCCACGAATCGTGGCGGTGGCCATGTGGACATCGACGCGGCCTTGTCGGCGGGCATCGATTTCGTCGACGTCGAGTGGCCCGGCAACGTTGGCGATGACGAGCGCGTCATCCTCTCGCATCACGATTACGAAGGCATGCCGGATATCGATGACTTGCTACGGCAAATGTCTGCGCGGCACGTGAAGATTGCAGCCACACCGCACAACTTTGCAGACAATGCCCGGCTCCTGGCGGCGTTAGGAAACAAGAACACCACGATCATCGGCATGGGAGCGCGTGGGTTGTACTCGCGCATCCTCGCGCCCTTCTTTGGATCGGAGTTGCAGTTCGTCAGTGTCGATGAAAACCGCTCCGCGGCACCGGGACAATTGACGCTGCAGCAGGCGCGGGCGATTTACGGACCGAATCGTGCGGCGTTGAGAGCAGAGAAGCTTTTCGCCATCGTCGGAAATCCCGCGTCCCACAGCGGATCGCCCGCCATTCACAACGCCATCTTTCGCGAGCGCGGAATCGCGGCCGCGTATTCGATTTTCGAAACGGATGATTTTCTCGATATCGCGAAACCGTTCGCACGAGGAGATCGCTTCGCGCCGGATGGGCTTTCGGTCACCGCGCCGTTCAAGGAAAACGCGCTCACATTTGCCGAATCGGCGAGCGCCGAGATTCGCGACAACGCACGCGAAGCGGGAGCGGTCAACACGCTCGTCCGGATCGGGGGTCGAATCGTCGCTGACAACACCGACGTCGATGGATTCCAAGCACTGATAAAAATGACGACTGCGCGAACCGCGGCAATCATCGGCGCCGGCGGCACCGCACGCGCGGCGCTTGTCGCGCTGCGCCGCGCCGGCATCGAGTGCACCGTCTTCAACCGCACGGCGGACAAACTCGGCGCGCTGCCGCTCGATCGGTTGCCGGCATTCCGCGGCGATCTCGTCATCAATACGTTGCCGCGGAATGTGGCCGTAACTCTCCCCAATGCCGGTACCATCATCGAAGCCGCGTACGGCGGCGAATCGCATGCGACGTTCCATGGGCTCGATCTGCTCCGCGCCCAGGCGGTGCGGCAGAGCGAGCTTTTTCTCGAGGCCTGTCAATGAATCTGGATGATCTTCGAAGCGACTACGACATCGTTCCCATCGTGCGCGAATTGAGCGCGGACGCCATCACGCCCGTCGCTGCATTCGCCGCGCTTTCGGGCGATGGGGAGGCGTTTCTTCTCGAGAGCGTCGAGCGCGGCGAGAACGTCGGCCGCTACTCCTTCGTCGGATTCGAACCGCGGCGCAGTCTGCGCTTCGACGAAAACACTCCCGATCCCGTCTCTGTCCTGAACAACGAGCTGCGGCCGCTGCGCGTGTATCGCGAGGAGACGCTGCCTCCGTTCTTCGGCGGCGCGGTCGGCTTCTTCGGTTACAGCGTGGCCGGCTGGAGCGAGCGCATCCCCGACTCGCATCCGAACAACTGCGGCATCCCCGACGCGCGGCTGCTTTTCTTCGACAACGTCGTCGTCTTCGATCACGTCAAGCAGCGGCTCTACGTCATCGTCAATCTCTTCACCTCCGATGCGCATGCGTCGTTCGAGGAAGCCAACACACGGCTCGATCGCGCCATCGAAAAGCTGCGCGCCGCGCGCGTGGAACTGCTCGCGTTTCCGGATGACGTGCGCGAGGCCGCGTTCACGCCGAACATCCCGCGCGACGATTTCGAAGCGGTCATCAACGCCGCGAAAGAGGAGATCGTCTCCGGCGAAATCTTTCAGATCGTCCTCTCGCAGAGCTGGAGCACCGACTTTCCCGAGCACGACGCGCTCACGCTCTACCGCGTTC
>JBAVBF010000230.1:0-1712 GCA_049586115.1 Thermoanaerobaculia bacterium
CCGTCGAGGCAGTCTGCGGGGACCATCGAGTTCCAATTCGATCACGTCACGGCAAAGCCGCTCTCGCGGGAAACGTGGCTGGCCTACGCGGCCGCGTATCGAAATCAAAGCGCCGGCCATGATTGGACCCTGATAACGGCCATGCCTGAATCGTTCTATCTGGCGGGCTTGCGCAAGGCCAACAGCCGTTCTGCGATGTTGCTGGCGCTGGCGCTGGTGCTCTCCCTCGTGCTGGGAGCAGCGCTGGCGTCCATGGTGACCGCACCACTCCGGCGCATGGCGCATGCGACGCAAACGATGGCTGGCGGTGATTTGAACGTCCAGGTACCGGGCACCAAACTGGAGGAGCTCGATACCCTCGCGGGATCGTTCAACGCCATGGCGGCGAAGCTCAAGAAGTCGTTTGACGACCTGATCGGAGAAATTTCAACGCGGACGAGCCGCGAGCAAGAGTTGAAGGAAAGCGAATCCCGCCTGCGTTCGAGTGAAGAGCGGCTCAAGCTCGCTATCGACGCGGCGTCGCTGGGCATCTGGGACTGGGACGTCGAACAGGACCAGCTGGTCTGGGACGACTCGATGTACCGGCTGTACGGGGTTCGCAAGGAAGAGTTCATCGGTGCTTTCGATGCCTGGTCGAAGTGCGTGGTGCCCGAAGACGTCACACAAGCCAGGGCGGACGTCGAAGCCGCACTTCGCGGCGAGAGCGACTACTTTTCCGACTTCAGGGTGAAGCGAGCCGACGGCGCCACCCGCATCATTCGCGGTGTGGCGCAAATCATCCGAAACGCGGACGGTAGGCCCGTGCGCATGGTCGGTATCAACCGGGACGTCACGGAACTGATTGACGCGGAGCGCGAACGTACCCGCGCCAACGAGGCTGCACAGGAGGCGCAGGCTGAGCTCGCGCAAGTGGCGCGGCTGACGACCATGGGCGAACTCGCGGCGTCGATCGCCCATGAAATCAGCCAGCCGCTCGCCGCGGTCGTCTCTTACGGAAACGGGGCACTGCGATGGTTGGCCCAGACCCCACCCAATCTCGAGGAGACGAAAGCGGCTCTCAAGGGCGTCGTCGAGGCAGGCAGTCACGCGGGCGAAGTGTTCGTGCGCATTCGGGATCTGCTCAAACATAGCAAGCCTGAATACGCCGCGCTCGACGTCAATCAGGCAATCCGGGATGTGACCGCCCTGACTGGGAGCGCGCTGCGGGGCCGTGCGGTGATGATTGAGACCACACTGGCCGCGGACCTTCCGCTTGTGTCGGGGGATCGCGTCCAGTTGCAACAGGTCATCATGAATCTGGCCATCAACGGGGCGGACGCCATGAGCACCGTGACGGGCCGACCACGCCTGCTGCAGGTCGAATCGAAGGCCAACGGCGAAGGCGGCATTGAAGTCACGATCAGGGATTCCGGCACAGGAATCGAAGACGCGATCCGTCATCGCATTTTTGATCCACTGTTCACGACCAAGTCCGCAGGCATGGGCATGGGGTTGTCGATCTGTCGGAGAATCATTGCGGCACATGGCGGCCGGCTCTGGGCTTCGCCGGGCACACCGCACGGCACTGAATTCCGGTTCACGATTCCCGGCTCAATGTCGGCTTGACAGTCAGGAAATCTGGATTGCTGTGTTCAAGATTGCTCCACCGTCTTCACGCGGGAGGCCTGCTCGGATGAAGGACGATAACTCCGGGAAATCGATCGTATTCGTCG
>JBAVBF010000231.1:0-2932 GCA_049586115.1 Thermoanaerobaculia bacterium
CGAAGAAGCTGCGTCGCGCGTCCGGTCGATGAAAGAACGCGGCGACGACAAACCCTTCGTCATCATCGCGGCCTCGGCCGACCAACTGGAGAAAATGGTCTCGACGATTCCGAACGTGCTCGGGGAAATCTGGCCCGCGCCGTTGACCGCAATCCTTGCGTCAGGCGCAACGACGATCGCGGCGCGCGTGCCCGATCTGGCGTGGCTGCGTGCGCTGCTCGATCGAACCGGGCCACTGATTTCAACCAGCGCGAACCGCAGCGGCGAGCCACCGATTACGACACCTGAAATGCTCGCGCCCGACTTGTCCGAAGCGCTCGATGCGGTGCTCGATGCGGGCCCTCGGGAAGGTCAACCTTCGACGATCGTGGACTTTACCGGCGACGAGCCGCGCATCGTGCGCGAAGGTGATCCGGGCTTTTCACAGTTTCTGCGGAAAAGGCTGTGGAAAGCCCTGTGAAAAACTCGAAAGCCCGCGCAGAATGCAGGCTTCTGACCGGTTTGCACAAGTCCGTGGGCGAAATCGGCTAATTGCTCTATTCATTGTGGTTAGTCAAAATCAGACTCATCCTTAGCCTCCTTTTTTGTGCAATAGCCCAAGTCGGTTTGCACTTTCCACATGCCTCTTGACAATCCGCCGCCGTTTTGCGTGGCTGTAACCGATTCGTGCAACTCACGCAAATGTGTGGACTTACGGCTGCGCCTGCCTCGGAAGCGTTTCGATTCGTGCCGTTTGATGCGCGGTAATTGGCGGATGGCCATCCTCGCGATCAGCGCTAGAATCCGCCCTCATGACCACCATCACCGAGCCGCAAACCCAGCCCGCGCCAGCAGCGGCCGCCGCACCCGCGCGCCAGTTCGTCAACTTCATGTTCTTCAAAACGGATCGGTCGTGGCGGCGCGAAAGTGCCGAGGTGAAAGCGGAGGCGAAACGCGAATTCGCCGAGATCGTCCGGCGCCACACCGGTCCGATGATGGTGCTGCCGTATTCGACGGTCGGCATCAAGCCGAACACCGACTTCATGTTCTGGCGCATCGGCTACGACCTCGATCCGTTCCAGCAGATGGCCGCCGACATCAACAAGTCGATCCTCGGCCGCTACCTCGATATCCCGGTCTCGTACTTTTCGATGACCAAGCACTCGCAATACGTCGACGAGCACGTGCATGAAGGACAGGAAGGCCGCCGCCTGCGCATCGTTCCCGGCAAGAAGCCGCTCCTGTTCGTCTATCCGTTCGTGAAGACGCGCGACTGGTACCTGCTGCCGCAGAGCGAACGGCAGCGGATCATGAACGAGCACATCGCCATCGGCCACAAGTACCCGCGCGTGAAGATCAACACGACCTACTCGTTCGGACTCGACGATCAGGACTTCGTGGTCGCCTTCGAAGCCGACTCCGCCGCCGAGTTCCTCGACCTGGTGCAGGAGCTGCGCGAAACGGAATCGTCGAAATTCACGCAGCGGGACACGCCGATGTACACGTGCCGCCGCGCGACGGTGGAAGAGATCCTCGATTCCTTGGGATAGTGGTTCGCCGCGGATCGCGCCTGAACATTCGCGTCTACTTGCCGGCGATGATGTTGTGCGTTTCGATGACGTCCGGCGTGCCCGGGTTGATACCGGCTTCTGCAGGAACGGCATCAACGTCTGATCGAAGCGCTCGAAATTCTCCATCGTGTCCCAGATGTCCGAAGACGCAGTGCGCCGAGCATCCGGTCGTATGTGCCTTCAAAAGAAGGTTCGCCTAACTTTCCGCGCCGCGCGCCGTTTAACGATTTCTGGAGGTTGCTGATGCGAAACTCGATCCTCGGCTTTGTCGTGATTGCGATGGGTCTGTCCATGCCGGTGCGCAGCCAGGAATCGCGTGCCGAGGTGCTCGTGCTCGGCGTCTATCACATGGCCAATCCGGGGCACGACATCTTCAACATGCCGGCGGATGACGTGCTCGCGCCCGGCCGCCAGAAGGAGATCGCCGAGCTGGCGGCGGCGCTGAAGAAGTTTAAGCCGACGAAGATTGCCGTCGAGAACGATTCGCAGCGGAAGCTGAACGAACGCTACACGCAGTACCTCGCCGGCCAATACGTCCTCACCACGAACGAGATCGATCAGATCGGACTGCGCCTGGCGAAGGAGTTAGGTCACACCACGATCTACGCGGTCGATGCCGACGGCGATTTCCCGTTTCAGCGTGTGATCAATTTCGCCAAAGCAAAAGGAGAATCCGCGAAGGTCGATGCTCTCCTGGCCGACATCGGAACGATGGTGAAAGCACAGGGCGAATACCTGAAGAGCCACACGGTCCTCCAGACGCTGCTCTACATGAACGCGGATGCAAAGGTGGCGGAGGACGTCGGTTTCTACTACCGCGAAGCGCACTACGGCGAGCCCGGCGACTACGCCGGCCCCGACCTGCTGACCGAGTGGTACCGGCGGAACATCCACATCTTCAACAACGTGACGAAGCTGGTGTCGTCACCCGACGACCGCATCCTGGTGATCTTCGGCGCCGGCCACCTCGGCTGGCTGCGTCAGGATTTTGCTTCCGACCCGACGCTGCGCTTACGGAAGTTGGAGGAGTTCGCGGCTCATTGACGCATGACTTACTGATACGTATCATCGATAGCTACCATGGCGAGAATCTCTCTGAAGCGGCAAACCGCTCGCGTTTTCAAGACAGGCCGAAGCCAGGCCGTCCGGCTTCCCAAAGAGTTTCGTTTCGACGCTGATACGGTGCTCGTGCACCGCGAAGGCAGCGCAGTCGTTCTCGAGCCCGTGCATGAATGGCCGGCGGGATATGTCGAGTCGTTCTCGGGTGTGCCGGACGATTTCAAGCGGCCGAGTCAGGGCAACGTCGACAAACGACGCAAGCTCTGAATCGTCATGAAGTTTCTCCTCGATACCGACACCTGCATCTACGCGCTCAAACGGAA
>JBAVBF010000232.1:0-2125 GCA_049586115.1 Thermoanaerobaculia bacterium
GCTCACGTCAACTACATGCTGGTCGAGGGCCGGCTGACGGCCGAGACGGCCGACGGCGTATTGCGCTTCAGGACGACCTGAGCGTTGTCTTCGCCTCGCCCCGCTTGTGGGGAGAGGCCGACGCGCGAATGCGCGACGGGTGAGGGGGACTCTCCGCGAATCCAATTCTCACCGTCCCCGTGGAGACTCCCCCTCACCCCACCCCTCATACGCGCTAGCTTAAGCGAGTTTTCAGATAGTCGCATTGTTTTCGACGGCTTCGTGGGGGCTCACAGATATGACGCCAGGTTCGGAGGAACATGTTGCGGAGCGTCTGCCACTGGAGTGGTCCACGAATGGCGGTGCAGATGGTGCCCAAGGCTATCTTCATGAGACGCCAGCGCGATGGGGTTGCGGGTGGCATTGTCTGGTCCAGAGGGGGAAGATTCCGGGACTTGCCCGGCAATCTGTTCGGCGATGATGGCGACGATCAGCCTTGCGTAGATCCACGCTCGTGCGAGCTCAGGCTTTTTGGCCGGCAGCATGTCGAGGCCGGCCAAGCTCTTGAACCTTTTGAAGGCGAGCTCGATTTGCCAACGAAAGCGATAGAGAGCAAGGATGTCGGCTGGCGGGAAGGCGTCGGCCGGCAGCGAGGTCAGGAGAAGGATATACTTCGCCGCCTCGAGACTGCGCGGGTCTGGCTGCTTGCCGCGCTTCTTGGCATCCTTCAGCAGGCGCTTCTGTTCAGCCGCCGCTTGTTCGGGATCCTTGCGCCGGACAACGAGGCGCAAGATCAGCGGCATCGCTGCCTTGATGCCTTCGTGGATTCGAACTTGCACCTCACCTTCCTGCCCGGCCTGAGCGGCAAGTACTGCGAACAGATCAAAAGGCTCGCCATTTGCCTGCAACAGACGCAACGAGTTCCAGCCAGTACGCACGATGAAGTCTGCACCGGCTTCGATCACCGGCCGCAGATCGCGCGGTCGGGCATAGCAGCGATCGGCCAGCACGATATCTCCCGGTCGGTAGCTGAGGCGCTGAAGGTTCTCGGCCCCGTGCACATCGGTCAATTCAAGCTGATCGACTTGACCGGTTGCCAGATCGTAGCCGACATGCAGCCGCCATGTCGTACGGTCAGCTCCCGGTTCGCAGATCGACGTCCCATCAAGCGCACGCAAGCGATACCCGGCCCAGCGCCGCGCGGGTACTTTTGTCTGTTCGGCAATCAGTGCCGCCGCGATCTCGCCAAGCCAAGGTGCGGCTTTGCACAGCCGAGCGAGCAGCGATGGATCGGACAACCGGACAATCCCACCAGCCTCCGCCCACACACAGGTCTCGCGCAGCGACATGCCAAGGCCGCCATAGGCCAATGCCAGCCGCAACAGCGTCTCGGCGTTCTTGATTTCTCGGACCCGCCTCAAGGCTCCGCACGACCGAGCTGTTGCTTCCAAGTCAAAATTAGCCGGAAGGCACGCGCTTACTTCCGGCCAATGATCCAAAATCTCAGGACGAATCTTCATCCCAAGCTTGAATCATATCGAGATTCCTGGTGTCCAGAGCTTAAACTAGCGCCTATGACCCCAACCCTCTCCCCGTAAGAACGGGGCGAGGGGGCGCACCGCCAGTGCGGCTACAACTCCACCACCACGTATTCGCTCTCGACCTTCACAGGGATCGTCTCGGCGACATACGGGCCCTTCACCACGCTCGCACCCGGCTCGACATGGGCCGGGTAGGCCTTCACGCGAAAGCGGCGGGGGTCGCAGTAGGACTGTCCGGTGCGGATGTCGAACTCCCAGCCGTGCCAGGGGCAGCGAATGATCTCGCCAAGTTTTGTATACTCGATCTCGCCGGGATCGCTGGATTGCGCGAGCCCGATCAGCGGCCCCTCGCACAGCGCCGCGCCCTGATGCGGGCAGCGGTTCATCAGGCCAAAATATTCGCCCTTGATGTTGAAGACCGCGATCGGTCGTCCGTCGATCTCCAGGAATTTTCGCGTGCCGGGCGGCAGTTCATCGACCGCGGCAATGACATGCCGCGCCATCAAGCTATTCCGTACAGCTTTTTGGCATTGCCGAGATAGAACGCCTCGCGATTGGCTTCGCTGACGCCCGCCGGCAGCACGCGCGACGGCTCGTCGTAATCC
>JBAVBF010000233.1:0-3078 GCA_049586115.1 Thermoanaerobaculia bacterium
CTCCTGCACCGCCCCCCGACGCGAAAGCGAAACCCGATCAAGGCATCCGCAAGCTCTCCCGGCGCGAGCGCAAAGACCGCATCAAAAACCTCAGCGAGAAGTACCGCCAGTTTCTCAACGACGTTGATCCGATCATGAATCCGGCGGAGCTGGATACGTTCCTGATCCTCGAGACCGATCCGCAGCGCGACATCTACATCACGGAATTCTGGCGCCGGCGCGACGTCGCCCACGGCACGACCAACCAGGCCTTCCGCGAGGAGTATTACGAACGGCTGCAGACGGTGAAGGAGGAGTTTACGAATGCTTCCTCCGATCGCGGCCGCATTTTCCTGATCTACGGCCAGCCGGACGAGCGCCTCAGGATCGATTGCCGCCTTCTCCAGCCGGCCGAGATCTGGAAGTACGCGTTCGTCCAGGGCATGGGCCACAACGTGCGCTTTCTGTTTTACAAAGCACGCAACGGCATCGACTACAGGCTCTACTCGCCGATCAATCCCGACGCCACCAAAGAGCTCGTTTCGCAGGATGAAATCGGGACCGACGTTACCAGCGACGGCGCGGTGCAGCGCGTCTTCGGTCCGGCCAGCGCCAACACGACGCTGACGAACCTCGAAATGCAATGCATGTACGGCGATGAGTATCTGCACGCCATGTATCAGTCGCAGCTGAACAAGTTCGACCTGACGCGCGTCTTCGAGCCGCCGCCGGTCAATGAGGAGGACGTCCACAAAATCCTCCGCTCCGTCGTCCTGGCCACGCCGAACGCGCCGAAACTGGCGAACGAAGTGAGCGTCAAGTATCCGGCCAAACAAGGCAGCCGCACCGACGCCGAGATCACCATCCTCGTGCCGCGCTCGCAGCTCACGTTGAAGGAAGTCAACAACACGAAGCTCTACAGCCTCGACGTCACCGGCGAAGTGCTCAAAGACGATCAGCTCTTCGAGAACTACCGCTATCGCTTCGACTATCCCGGCGATATCAAGGACGACAAGGTGGCCGTCGTCATCGACCGTTTCCTCCGGCCCGCCGACTACATGGCCCGCGTGCGCGTGCAGGACATCAACTCCGGCGCCGAGGCCATCGTCGAAAAGCCGATCACCGTGCCGGAGCTGTTGGATACGCCCGAGCAGCAGAAGGCGAAGGAGAGCGCCACGACGGCGCTGTCGCAACTCAAGGACGACATCGAATCGAACACGACGCGGCTGCGCATCGTGCCGCTGACCGACGATCTGCTCAGCGGCATCCAGCACATCGAGACCATCGCGTTCGGCGACGACATCAAAGCGGTCGAATTTTATCTCGACGGCAAGAAGGTCATGACCAAACGGCAGCCGCCATACACGCTCGATCTCGACTTTGGCAACGTGCCGCAGGTGCGCCGCGTGCGCGCGGTGGCGCTGAACGCGAACGGTGAGCCGATCACTGGCGACGAACTCCTGCTCAACACCGGCAACGATCCGTTCCGCGTCCGCATCATCTCGCCGCGCATCGCATTCAAACTGCACGGCCGCACGCGCGTGGAGATGGCCGTCAATGTCCCCGAGGGAAAGAAGCTCGATCACGTGGAGCTGTTCCTCAACGACACGAAGATGGCCTCGCTGTACGGACCGCCGTTCGTGCAGACCATCGAGATTCCGGCGCAGGAAGGCGTCGGCTACATCCGCGCCGTGGCGTCGCTGAAAGAGGATCCGCAGCCGCCGGTCGAAGATCTGGTGATGATCAACACGCCGCAGTTCATGGAGGAGGTGAACGTTCACCTCGTCGAACTGCCGACCACGGTTCTGCGCAACGGCCATCCGATCAATGACCTCGCCGAGGATGCGTTCAAGGTCATTGATGAAGGGAAGCCGGTCAAAGTGGCGAAGTTCGAGCACGTGAACAACCTTCCGCTTTCCCTCGGCTTGGCCATCGACACCTCGGCGTCAATGCAGCCGCGGATGTCCGAGGCGCAGAAGGCGGCCTCGCAGTTCTTCACGAACGTGATGCGCAAAGGCGATCGCGCGTTCCTCGTTTCGTTCGATACGCAGCCGCAGTTGATTCAACGCTGGTCGCCGCGGCTTGCCGACATCAACGCCGGCCTCGCGAAGTTGCGCGCCGAGGAGTCGACGGCGCTCTACGATGCGGTGGTCTACTCGCTCTACAACTTCCTCGGCGTGAAAGGTCAGCGTGCGCTGGTGCTGGTGACGGACGGAAAAGACACGTCGTCAAAATTTTCCTTCGAACAAGCCATCGAATATTCGCGTCGCGCCGCCGTGCCGATTTACGCGATCGGCATCGGCATCCGCATGAGCGAAGTCGACACGCGCTACAAACTGAGCAAGTTCTGCAGCGAGACCGGCGGCAACGCGTACTACATCGAGCAGGCAGCGGACCTCAGCCGAATTTACAGCGACATCCAGAACGAGCTCCGCTCCCAATACATCCTCGGCTTCTATCCGCCCGAAGGCATCAAGCCGGGCTCGAAGTGGCGGACGGTCGACGTGCAGGTGAGCGACGGCAAGGCGAAGACGATTCGCGGCTACTACCCGTAAAGCTCAGTGGTGAATCGGTCTTACTGCACCGATTCCTTGCGCTCCTGCGCAGTGCGTTCGCGTTCCGCGGCGCGTTCGGCGCGGCGCTGATTCGCTTCCTGCTTCAGGCGATCGCCGATCGAGCAACCCGTGAGCGTCGTGGCCAGTCCGCCCTCGGCGGTTTCGCGTAACCCGCGAGGAAGCGCGCGGCCGATGCGAACCATCGCTTCGACGATTTCGTCCATCGGGATGACGGATTCCACACCGGCCATCGCCAGTTGCGCGGCCGTCAGTCCGTGCACGGCGAAAAGCGCGTTGCGTTTGACACAGGGAACTTCGACCAGTCCGCCGACAGGATCGCAGACCAGTCCGAGCGTGTTCTTCAGCGCGATTGCGGCAGCGTGAATCGACTGTCGCGGCGTCCCGTCCATCATGTACGCGACCGCCGCCGCTCCCATCGCCGCAGCGACGCCGACTTCGTTCTGACATCCGCCTGCGGCGCCGGAGATGTTCGCTGACAGCGCGATGATCGAGCCGATGCCGCCCGCGACGACCAGCGCACGCA
>JBAVBF010000234.1:0-4819 GCA_049586115.1 Thermoanaerobaculia bacterium
CCCCGCGGGCGGCCTCGCGGTGTCCGTACTCCTCCACGGCGCGCTCGCGGCCGGAATCATCTACGCGGCCATGCATGCCGCCGCGCCACAGGAGGTTTCGACGCTGAGCATCAAGTTCGCGCCGATGCCGTCTGTCGCATCAACCGCGATCATGTCGAAGCCGATCGCACCCCCGGCTCCGAAGAAGCTTTCGATTCCGGAGCCGGTAGCCGAGGCGCCGAAGCCGGTGGTGAAGAGCGAGCCGAAGACCGTGCCGTTATCGAACTTCGGACGATCGACGAAAAAAGGGTCGGAGACTCCTCCGGCGCCGCACCCGCAACCGCCCACTCCCCAAATCGCGGCCAAACCGGGAGTGGTCGGCGGAACCGACATCCCCATCGGCTCCGCGGGAGTCACCGGCATCGAAGGCGACTTTCCGTACACGATTTACATCGATCGGATGAAGACGTTGATCGGGCTGCGCTGGACGCGGCCGCATGACGTCACCGGCGTCACGACGACGATTTCGTTCACCATCGACCGCGATGGAACGATCCGCGATGCGAAAAACGAAATCCCGAGCGGCAATGGCACGTTCGACCGGGCAGCGTTGCGCGCCGTGCTCGAAGCATCGCCGCTTCCGCCGCTGCCGTTCGGCTACAACGGCACATTCCTTGGTGTACACCTCACATTCCGATGAAACGAACAATTGCAAGCCTCGCACTTCTCCTTCTGCCCGCGCTGACGGTGTTCGCGCAGACGCAGATCCAGACCACCATCGATCCCAGCAAAGCGGTCCAGATCGCGCGCATCGCCATTCCGCGGCCGGAAACACTGCTGCCGCTGGAGACGATCAACGCGCCGTTCTTCGCGCCGCTGACGCGCGACCTCGCCTACTCCGGCGTCTTCGCCATCGCTCCGATTCCGCCGAACATCCCGGCCGGCGTCGATCTGGCCAAAGCGGCCAACGCACAGTTCGTCCTGTCGCTGAAAATCGATCTGGCCGGACAGGACTTCACCATCGACGCGCGCCTGCTCGACTCGACGGGTGCCACGCAGTTCGGCAAGCGCTATCGCGGCGGCGCGGCGGCGTTGCCTCGCATCGCGCACATGCTTGGCAACGACCTGGTGCGCACCATCAACGGCAAGGCCGGCATTTTCCTCTCGATGGTCGGCTTCGCCTCGAACCGTACCGGCAACTTCGAGATCTGGCTGATGGATTGGGACGGCACGAACCAGCGCCAGATCACCCGGCACAACGCGCTCTCCATTCTTCCGAGCTGGTCGGCCGACAACGAGCGGATGGTCTACACGTCCTTCGCGCGCGGCACGAGCGACATGTACATCATCAACCGCCGCGGCGGCGCTCGCACGCACGTCGCCACCGGTCTGAACCTCAACACCTCCGCGACGTTCTCGCCGATCGGCAACGACATCGCCTTCGTCGGATCGGTCGCGGGAAATCCCGACATCTACGTCGTGAAAGATGACGGCTCGAACCTGCGCCGGCTGACGCACGACTCCTCGATCGAATCGACGCCGGAGTGGAGTCCGAACGGCCGGCAGATCTCGTTCACCTCGGGCCGCAGCGGCTCCCCGCAGATTTACACGATGGACGCGGAAGGGTCGAACGTGCAGCGCATTTCGTTCGAAGGCGAATGGAACGACGACGCCACCTGGTCGCCGGACGGCTCGCAGATCGCCTACACCTCGCGCGTCAACGGACGCTTTCAAATCCGCGTCGCCGACCTTGCCGCGCGCACGAGCCGCATCCTGGCCGGCGAAGGATCGAACGAGCAGCCGGCATGGTCGCCGGACGGCAAATGGATCGCCTTCCAGTCGAACCGCAGCGGCAAGTGGCAGATCTACCGGATGCGCGTCGACGGCACCGACCTGCTGCAACTCACATTCGACGGCGAGAACAAAGATCCCGATTGGTCGAAGAAGGGTGATTGAGGCTGTATCATCGAAAACTGGTCCATCAAGAAGGAGCAAAAATTCATGAGTAAGTCATTCAAATCATTCGCCGTGACGCTGGCTCTTCTCGCGGCCGTGGCCGTGCCCGCCTGTCAGAAAAGGAAGCCGGTGGTTGCACCGACGGCAACGGTCGCTCCGGCCAGCAACACGGTGCCCGATGTCCCGCTCACCGTCACCACCGCGACGGCGCAAACCGTCACCGAGCCGACCGACTTCGTAAAAACGAACACCGACGTCGCCACCGAGGTTCTCCCGAACGACATCGGCGAATTGAACCGCGTGGCGCAGTCGCGCGGCTACATCGCCGACGCCTTCTTCGAATACAACGACTCCTCGCTCTCCTCCGACGCGCAGACGGCCTTGACGAACTCCGCGACCTGGCTGAAGAAGAACGGCCAGTACAACCTGCTCATCGAAGGCCATTGCGACGAGCGCGGCACCGAGCAGTACAACCTCGCCCTCGGCGACCGCCGCGCGAACCAGGCCAAGGAGTATCTCGTCACCCTCGGCGTCGATGCCGCGCGCATCCGCACCGTCAGCTACGGCGAAGAGCGTCCCTTCGATGCCGGCCACGATGAATCGGCGTGGTCCAAGAACCGCCGCGACCATCTCGTGCTCGTAGGAAGATAAAAATGAAATCCCTGATGCGCATCACGGTGCTCGCCGCCGCGACGCTATCGAGCGTCGCCTGCGTGACGAGCTCGGACGTCGAGAAGCTGCAGAGCCAGATCTCCGACCTCCAGGAGCAACTCGCGCAGGTCAAGCGCACCGCGTCGAACAAAGAGGAAGTGAACAACATCAATCGGACGATCGCCGAGCAGACGCAGACGCTGCTCAAGTCGAACGCCACGCTCGTCGCGAAAGTCGATCAGATCGAAGAGAAGATGCAGTCCGCGCAGGGCGGGACCGAACAGACCAACTACCGCCTCGATCGCATGACGCAGCAGCTCACGCAGACGCAGCACGACGTCGACGAATTGAAAGCCGCTGCCGCACGCGCCGCGGCGGCACCGCCGATAGCTGCTCCGATGCCGGCATCCGGCGCCGAGATGACCGTCCAGCCGCCTGCCGCACCGTCGGAAGATCCGATGCAGACGTACCAATCCGCGTATCGCGACTACCAGCAGGGGCACTACGATCTCGCGGTCGCCGGCTTCCGAGACTTCGCGGCGAAGAACCCGAATTCGGAGCTGTCGGGCAACGCCGCGTACTGGATCGGCGAGAGCCTTTACTCGCAGAAGAAATATCGCGACGCGATTCAGCAGTTTGACAGCGTCGTTACCAAGTACCCGAGGTCGGACAAGGTTGCGGGTGCCCTGCTGAAGAAGGGGTACGCGTACATCGCCCTCAACGAAAAATCCCAGGGCATCGTGCAGTTGCAGTACGTCGTGCACGAACATCCCACCTCACCGGAAGCAGCGCTGGCGCGGCAGAAACTGAAGTCGCTCGGCGTCGATTCGAAGTAGAATACGCGGCCCAAACCGCAGATAACTTACGTAGGAGCAACATTCATGGCGAATACCCGCTCGGCCGAAAAACAGCAGCGTCAGGCCGAAAAAGCAAATGCACGCAACCGCGCCGGCAAATCGCGCCTCCGCTCGGCGCTCAAGAAGGCCCGCACGGCCGTCGACACCGGCAGCGCCGACGCGAGCGTCCTCTCCACCGGCTTCTCCGAGATCGACAAAGCCGCCAAGCGCGGCATCATCAAAGGCAACACCGCCGACCGCTACAAATCGCGGCTCGCGGCCGCTTCGAGGCGCGCTTCAACCGAAAAGTAAGGCGACACGCACCGACGCTCTCGAACGGCGCACCTCGGTGCGCCGTTTTCTTTTATCCTTCCGCGATGCCGAAGCAGCGCTACGACCCTCATCCCGGCATCGCCATGGTCCGCAACTGGATCGATGCACTGAAAGCGAAAACCGGCCTCGACATCGACGCGTGGACCGCATTCATCAACTCGAAGGGTCCGAAGGACACGCAGTCGCGCCGTGACTGGCTGAAGACGGAGCACAAGCTCGGAACGAACGAAGCGCGGTGGCTCGTGGACCACGCCGAAGGGAAGGACGATCTCGAGGAGAGCGATCCGAAGGTCTACGTCGCTCGCGCATCCAACTACGTCGACGCGCTCTTCTCCGGATCGAGAGCCGCCCTCCGTCCGCTCTACGACAAACTCTACGATCTCGCGCGCTCGATCGGCAACGACATCAAGATCTCGCCCGGCAAGACCATCGTCCCCATCTACCGCAAGCACGTCATCGCGCAGATCAAACCGTCCACGCGCACGCGCATCGACTTCGGCTTGGCGCTGAAAAACACGCCCGCGGAAGGACGCCTCATCGACACCGGCGGCGTCGCGAAGAAAGACCGCATCACGCACCGCATCGAAATCGCCTCGGTCGACGACATCGATGCATTCGTCGAGAAGTGGCTGCGGAAAGCGTACGAGATGGACGCCTGATCAAAAGGCTTTGAACTGTCGAACTTCTAGCCGAGCCACGGCGCGAATGCGGACATAACGTCCTCGGCCGCGGTCACCGGACGCCGCGTTTCGCGATCGACCCAAACGTGCGATGACGTTCCGGTCGCGTGCAACCGCTCGCCGGACGCGTCGCGCAGCTCGTACGCGAAACGCATCATCCTGCTCGCCGCCTCGGCGATCGAAGTCCGGATCACGACCTCGTCGTCGTAGCGGTACGGCGCGCGGTAGCGGCAGACGATCTCGGTGACCACGAGGATCAGTCCGCGATCTTCGATCTCGCGATACGGAAAACCGGCCTCGCGGCAGAGATCCGTGCGGCCGATCTCGAACCACACCACGTAATTCGCGTGATGGGCGATGGCCATCTGGTCCGTCTCTTTGTAG
>JBAVBF010000235.1:0-2924 GCA_049586115.1 Thermoanaerobaculia bacterium
GAAGGGGGTCCTTCGACCGTCCTCCGGCGGCTCAGGATGACAGCGGTATCCTTCGCGGATTGAACGCAAAACCCTTCACACCCGCCTGGTTCCTGCGCGGACCGCATGCGCAGACGATCTGGGGACGCCTGGCGCGGCCGCGGCGGCTGGTGACGTTTCACCGCGAAACGCTCACGACTCCCGACGGCGATGAGCTGCTGCTCGATCATCTCGACGCGCCGGTGCGCGATGACCGGTTTCGATTCGTCCTGCTGCACGGATTGGAGGGAAGTACAAACTCCGTCTACATGCAGGGATTGCTCTCCGTCGTCGCGCGGCATGGCTTCGCGGCGACGGCGGTCAACTTCCGTTCGTGCGCGCGCGATCCGAAACGCGTCGGACGCTCCATTCCAAATCGGCGCCCGCGCTTCTACCACTCCGGCGAGACCAGCGATTTCGACTTCGTCATTCGCACGTTGCGCGCGCGCGACCCGAACGTGCGCCTGTTCGCCGTCGGCGCGTCGCTCGGCGGCAACGTCGTGCTGAAGTGGCTCGGCGAACACCCGGGTCAAACGGACGTCGCGGCCGCGGCCACGTTCTCCGTTCCGTACGATCTCGGCGCGGGTTCGAAACACCTCGAAGACGGTCTGCTGCGCCGCTTCTACGTCAATCGTTTTCTGGCGACGTTGAAGAAGAAGACGAAGTGGCTAGTCGCGCAGTTTCCCGAGATGCGCGAGCGCGTCGATCTCAACGCGGTGATGCGCGCGAAGACGTTTCGCGACATCGACAACGCCGCGACCGCGCCCATTCACGGATTCCGCGACGCCGACGACTACTACGCGCGCTCCAGCTCCATCCACTTCCTCGGCGCGATCACGACGCCGACGCTTTGCCTCAGCGCGGCCGACGATCCGTTTCTGCCAGCCGAGGTGTTGGAAAAAGCGAAGGCGGTGGCATCGCCGTCGGTCGAATTTCACATCACCGATTGCGGCGGACATACCGGCTTCATCGCCGGCAGCGCGCCATGGCGCTGCGAGTACTGGGCAGAAGAATTCGTCATCGAATGGCTGGCGGAACACGCGCGATGACGGCAAGGCGCGACCTCATCCTTCGCATCGGGGCCGCAATCTGGGGCTTCGCCATCGCCATTGCGCTGATGCCGTTCTGGCTCGGGCCGCCGCCACCAGGTCAGTTGCCGGGATATGCGACGTCCATCGGTCTCGATGCGCGCGCGCCGATGCGGTTCGTATTGAGTTTGATTTTCGTCCCGCTGCTCTGGACCTACGCACTCCGCCCGATTCTCAACATCCTCGGACGCGTCGACACGCGCGCATGGGCGCGCAACGCGTTCACGTCATCCGCGATCGGCATCCTCTGGTTCGTCATCATCGATCGCAATCTCGCGTGGGTGCTGATCGCGCCGGCGATCGTGCTGGCCGTGTCGCTCGCGATGCGAACGATCGACGCGCGCTTCACGCGTCACGATCTGATCCTGCTGCCGGTGCTGGCGACGGTCTACCTGGCGCTGCTCGATCTGCTGCCGCGATCGGTCGAGCAAGTGTTGCTGCTGTCCGCGCTGCTCGTATTTCTCGTTCGGCTGGCGATCGTGCTCATCCGGCGCGAAACGGGACTGCCACCCGGCTCGTGTTTCGCACTCGCGCCGCTCGGCCTCGCGCTGCAATCGAGTTTCAACTCGTACGACATCCGTCATTCGCCGTGGGTGCCGCTCGCGCTTGTGCTGATCTCGCCGCTGCTCCTGCGCGCGCTCGTCCGCGATTCACCTGCGACGCAAGCCCGCTTCCGCGCCGCGCTGCGCTACGTCATCTATCCGCTCGCCGCGTATGCGTATCTCAGCGCCACGAGCCAGCTGGCCGCGGACGGAATGCCGCGCGCCGATCTGTTCGAGGATCAGCAGCATGTCGTGCCCGCGGCAGAGATGCTGCGCGGCGAAAAGGCGTATCGCGACATCATCCCCGCCCACGGCTTCGTGCAGGACGCGCTCGTCGACTACGTTGCCTTCCGCACCGGCCCGGTCACCCTCGGCCGCGCGCTGAAGTTCCGCGGCGTCATTTCCGGAACGATCATCATCGCGCACTACGCGCTGGTCGCCGCAGCCACCGGCTCGCCGGAGCTCGGACTCGCGTCCACCTTCCTGGCCATGCTCCTCGGCACTGCCGGCGGTTCGATCCGCCTGCTCCCTGCGATCGCAACGCTCGCGCTGATTGCATACGCGCTCCGGCGCCGCGATCCACGCTGGTTGATCGCCGCGGGAGTTGGCGTCGTGGTCTGCATCCTGACCAGCCTCGATCACGGCGCGTACGCGCTGATCGCGCTCTCGATCGCCCTCATCCGCTTCCCCGCCGATCGCAAACGCGCGTTCGTATCGGCCGCGATCGGAGGTGGAGCGGCGGCGGTCGTTGCCTTCGCGGCGATGGCGTTGAATGGCATCGCCATTGATTTCGTACGCGTGACGCTCTTGGAGATCGCCTCGCTTGGTCCGGTCTATACGCTCAACATTTTCGAGGCACCCGCCGCGCTGCAGCACATCAACAACGTCCCCGAGGTCCTCGGCGCGCTGCTCGACAAATCGTCGTACCTCTACGTTTTCTGGCCGGTGATGATGCTGCTCGTGGTCGTGGCGCTGACCTCGCGAACGACGATGACGCCGCGCCGCCGCGCCGCTCGCGAAGCGTTTCTGATCATCGCGATCTACGGCGTCCTCACCGCGATTTCGTACGCGGAACGCCATCACCTGCTCTGGCTCTTCGTGGCCGCGCCGCTGATCACGATCGCGATCTTCCGCCTCTTCCGAAGCCGCAATCCGATCGCGCGTTCCTACGCACCGGCGCTCGTAATTCTCGTACTGATGATCGCCCAGCCGACGGCGCACATCGCCATCGCCGGCGCCTTGCGGCGCGCGCGCGGCCCGATGGATTCCGATGCGC
>JBAVBF010000236.1:0-2579 GCA_049586115.1 Thermoanaerobaculia bacterium
AATCAGCACCATTCCGTATCCGAGGAGCACGGCCGCGAGGAGATCGGCGAGCGACGACGAATCGAGGTACGGAATCGCGATTCCACGCCGCTGATACGCGTAAAGCGGCAGGTAGGCGAAATAGAGAATCGCCATCAGTGCGAGCGGAATCCGCATCATGTGCCAGCCAACGGAGTGATGCGTGATGCGTCCGAGGGTCAGATAGCAGGCCACGATGACGACGGTAACGATCGCCGCTTCGACCATGAAAAGCGCGCCGAAATCAGGTGCCGCGATCACGATCAGAATCGCGAGGGCCAGTGCCGGCGGAGTGGCGTAGCCGAGGAGCTTGAGCGGAAGCGGATCGTCGACGAGATCGCGGCAACCGGCGAAGAGAAGCGCGAGAAAGACCCACTGCGCGAGCAGGTAAATCAACCACCAGGGCCAGGGACTCGCCGCGGAGATGTAGATGCGGATGGCCATGATGGCCACGAACATCGCTGCCCACGCCCAGCCCCAGCTGCGCGCGTAGCGCCAGCCGAAGGTCCGAGCGATCTGCCCGAGGACGAGCGCGAGCAGCAGGGTGCCGATGGCCTGGAAGGTGACGGCGACTGGCGAGAAGTCGGGCATTAGTTCAAAGGCGATGTTGAATGTTCAATGTTGAATGAGAGGGATATCGCGCCGTTGCCTCTCATTCGTCGTCCAGCGTGAAACCGGTAACACCAATTGGAACCGAGCCTTCTTTCGGCGTCCCGCGAACGCGACTCGCCGCGATCTGCGCTTCCCCTTCCGCGGGAACGAGATGCACGCGCGTCGTCATCTGCGCACGCGCCGAGGCGAGGTAGACCTTGATCCCTTTCTCTTTGTAGATCCGTTCGATCTCCGCTACATCGGCATCGATGACGATGTATTCGTTGATGCGGCTGGAGTAGATGGCGAACTTGCCGTTTGCCTGCTTGTCGATGCGCCACGCCATGAGTCAGTAGATTAATCCAGAGCTGCGAGCAGCGCCTCAACGCGCTCGCGCTGCGGCGACCACGCCTTCCACACGTCCGCGCTCCATTCGCGGACGGCGCCGACGTGATCGTCAGCCATCGCCACATCGAAGATGGTTCGCCGCCATTCAATCGCCGGCGGATCGAGGTGTGGCCAGTCGGCGGTCACGGAGGCAAGCGCCTGCAGTTGCGGTGCGACTGCCGTCGGAGCGACGCCGCGGTCGAGAACGAGACAGAGTCCCGCCAGATGGATGTCGACCGACTTGTCAGGATGCCTTCCGCCGGCATGCTGCACCGCGTACGCATCTACGGTGAGCTGGTGCACCTGTCCGAAAAGAACGGCGTTGCTGAACTCCGTTCCGACAACCTCGGCAAAGACGCTCCAGCACTCCGCCGAGGCGTTGAAATAGCCGTCGTAGGGAATCGCGCTGCCGGCCGGCATAGTCAGACCACAACCGGGGCAGCGTGATTCAGCTGAATCCTTACTCATTGCCATTCCGTGCGTTGCGTCACCGATGCGCTCGCTGGGAGCAGCGATGATATGCCCTACAATTCGCGCCCATACCGTTATTTGATGCGGCCAAGGTCCGGCCGTTGCCCCAATTTTCCGAGAGACCACAGGAGCTTCGTGCCGCCATGCCGACACTGAATCACGATTCGTTTGCCGTCGCCATCCACCCAACCGCTGACGCCGCCACACAGCGCAGCCGCCGCATCGTCGGTATCTCGCTCGGCGCCACGCTCATCACCGTGATCGTGCTCTTCGCGGCCATGGCCCTCGCGCCGGTGGACGCGAACGCCGCGAACACGTGCACGCTGACCACTACCGCGCCAACGACGAACTGGAGCGACACGACCAAGTGGAGCGGATGCGGCGGAGGATATCCGGGACAGACGGCAGCCGGTGATACGGCAGTCGTTACGCTCGGCAGCTTCACGATGAACGTCGATACGTTCGCGAATCCGGTCATCCTCCAGATCAGCGGCAGCGCGAGCTCCATTCCGATTCAGGTGTCGAGCGGCGCAACGCTCACGCTCGAAACCTCCAGCACCGCGACGAGCAGCAATACGTTCACCGTCAACAGCGGCGGCACGATGGGAACGGAGTCGGGGGCGAACATCGCCGGCTTCCAGGCCAACGTGCACGTCAACGGCGGCACGTTCACGAGCGACGGCACGATCGCGCTCACCAGCGGGACGTTCACGTTCAGCGGCGGAAACCTGAACGGCACCGGCACGATCAATATCACCAACTCCGGGATCTTCGACGGCGCGGTCGGCGCGATGTCGATCAGCGGCACTACGATCAATGACAGCGGCTTTGTCAGCTACACATCCACGACCAATCCGATCACGCTCAGCGGCAGCGCGAAAATCAACGTTACCGGCGCGGGGCAGTTCAGCATCTCCACGGACGCCGCCATCAACGGCACGGCCTCGGAAACGATCAGCATCGCCAGCGGCGCGTCGATGAAGAAGACGTCCGGCACGGGACTCAACGTCATCTCCCCGTTCGTGAAAAACGACGGCTCGATCGACGTGTCGGGCGCCGGTGCGGGAGGCGGATTCGGACTCTCGGGCAATGGAACGCACAGCGGCTCATTC
>JBAVBF010000237.1:0-3790 GCA_049586115.1 Thermoanaerobaculia bacterium
CACGATCAGCTCGCGGCCGTACAGAAAGCGCGTCATCGTTCCCGATCCCGCGCCGACTTCGAGGACGCGCTGGCCGACGTACGGCGCCACGCGTTCCCAGATCCATCTGTTGTAGCGCGTCAGCGAACCGCGGCGGCGCAGCGTCTTGTACGTCTTCGGTTCGTTTGAGGGATCGTCGAAAAGTCCGTAGCGGAAGATCGTCCAGATGGCGCTGAAGCCGTCCTTCCAGTTGATCTTCTTGCCTTCCCAGTAGTCGCGGCCGTAGTACGAGATCGGCACCTCGAAGATCCGGTAACCGCGGCGCGCGACCTTGGCGGTGATCTCCGGCTCGATGCCGAAGCGGTTCGATTTCAGATTGATCGACTGGATGACTTCGCGGCGGAAAACCTTGTAGCAGGTCTCCATGTCGGTGAGATCGAGGTTGGTCGTGCAGTTCGAAAGGAACGTCAGCAGGTTGTTGCCGAGGCGGTGCCAGTAGAGCATCACGCGCCGGGGATAGCCTTCGAAACGCGAGCCGAAGACAACGTCCGCATGGCCGTCGACGATCGGCTGGATCAGTTTGGGGTATTCGTTCGGGTCGTATTCGAGATCGGCATCCTGGATCAACACGATGTCGCCGATTGCCTCGGCGATGCCTCGGCGGATCGCGGCACCTTTGCCCATATTCACCGGCTGAAAGACGTGGCGGATCTGCGGATGCTGTTTCGCCAGCGCGGCCACGACGCCGGCGGAACCGTCGGTCGACTTGTCGTCGACGACGATGATCTCCTTCTCGATCGGAACCTCGAGCACATGGCGCAGCAGTTCCGCGACCGTCGAGCGTTCGTTGTAGCAGGGAATGACCACCGTCAGCAGTGGCGGTTTCTGAGAGGAGTCCGGCATTGGATCGCGTATTGTAAGCTGTTGAAAACGATGACTGATTCAGCGGTTGAGCCACACCAAACGAGCGAAGGGCTGCGAAAGTTCCTGCACATCGGAATGGGCTTCGGCCCGCTGGCGCTGGCGCGGATTCCGTGGCGTTACGCAGCGTTGATTTGTGCCGCGGCCGTGATCAGCAACTGGCTGCTGCTGCATCGTGTCGTCGGCCGCCGCGTTTCGCGTCACGAGCGCGGATGGGACGTCGGCATCGTTCTCTATCCGTTCGCGGTGCTGGTGCTGGTAGTCACATTCAACTGGCACCTCGAGATCGCCGCCGTGGCGTGGATGCTGATGGCATTCGGCGACGGATTCTCGACGGTGGTCGGCAAGCGAATGCCGATCGCGCCGCTGCCGTGGAATGCGACGAAGTCGTGGGGCGGCTTCGCGGCGTTCATTCTTTTCGGCGGGCTCGCGGCCTTTGGAATCGCGCGCGTGTTCAGCGCGCCGCACGATGTCGCGATCGCCGCGGCGCTCATCGTCAGCGCGATCGCGGAGACTCTTCCCCTCGGCATCGACGACAACGTGACGGTACCGTTCATCGCCGCAGCAATCCTCGCGGCGATGGCGATCAAGCCGATTGTCGCGCTCTCCGCTGCGCCTCCGATCGCGTGGCCGTGGATTGTCGTGAACACTATCCTGGCAATCGGCGGCTATTTCATTCGCGGCGTCGACCTCTCGGGCGCCATCGCCGGCTGGATTCTTGGCTGCATCCTCATCATCGGCGGCGGACCTCCGCTTTACATTGCGCTGCTCGCGTTCTTCATCATCGGGACGCTGGCGACGAAGCTTGGCTACGGACGCAAGGCGCGCGCGGGCCTGGCGGAAGAGAAGGGCGGACGCCGTGGCGCGTCGCATGCCGTCGCGAATGTTGGCGTCGCCGCGATCTGCGCCGTTGCCTGCTGGCGCGGGTTGGGATTCGTGCCGCTGTTCATGGGCATCGCCGCGCTGGCCACAGCCGCCGCCGACACGACTGCATCCGAAATCGGCCAGCTCTTTGGCAAGCGCGCGTTCCTGCCGTTGTCGTTCCGGCGCGTCGAGCGCGGAACGGAAGGGGCGGTCTCGATGGAAGGCACGTTGGCCGGACTCGTGGCCGGATGCATCGTCGCAATCGCCGGCACCGCGATGGCCGCGCATCACTTCCGCGCCGGCTTCATCGGCAGCGTCGCGATTTACAAATCACACGTCATCGTCGTGCTCACCCTCTGCGCCTTCGTCGCCTCGTACCTCGAATCGATCCTCGGCAGTTGGAACCGCCGCCACGGATCGCCGATCGCGAACGGGACGCTGAACTTCGCCAACACGATGTTCGGCGCGTTCCTCTTCTGGATTGCATGGCATTGGGTGCCGATGTTCGCGTTCCAGTTCTAGCCTTCGAGCAGGCACTACACCTGCACGCCCGTTCGACATGAAATCGAGCAACGTTTCCGACGTCGTCCGCAGTTGCTACGCCGCGTTCTTCTCGCACGATCGGACGGGCATGGAGGAGCTTCTCAGCGACGACTTCACCTTTACCAGTCCACAGGACGACCACATCGGCAAGGACGAGTACTTCGTCCGCTGCTGGCCCAACAGCGACCAACTCCGCGATTTCAAACTGGAGAAGCTGTTCGAAAAAGGCGACGAGGCGTTCGTCCGCTACCAGGTCACGCGCGTCGAGGACGGCGTAAAGTTCCGCAACGCCGAATACCTCAAGTGCGCTGGCAACCGAGTCGTCGAGATTCAGGTTTACTTCGGAGCGGACGAAAAGAAATGACACGGCCTGCGGCGAGGTCGCGGACCAGCCAAGGCTATAATCAGGGAACTCATGAACAAGCTTCTCGAAAAAGTGATTACGGAGACGGCTAAGCTGCCAGATCAGGATCAAGAGGCATTTGCCGCGTTCATGCTCGCGGAACTGGAATCAGAGCGCCGATGGGACGATCTCTTTTCACGGTCGCAGGATTTGTTGGCTCAGATGGCGGAAGAGGCGCACGAGGAGTACCGCGCCGGTCTCACAGAACCTTTGGACCCCGACACTTATCCGTGGTGAGTCGTCAAAGGTTCGCGAGAAGTCTCTCGTACTGATCGTGCGGTCCGATCCAAAACCAGACGATCACGCCGTCATCCTCCATCAGCCCAACGACTCGATAGTTTCGACCGACGCGAGCCGAAAATAGCGGCTTCGGGGCGTTCAGACGTTTCAGATTGAGGCTCGGGTGCTGCGGATTCGCGCTAAATTGTTGATACGCCATCCGAGGTGAGCACGAACGTCTGCGGGCAAGGCTGCGAGCCGCTTCCGGAATGATGCCGTGGTGTGTGACTTCACCACTCCTCCCAAAATTGCAGCTACCCCGCAAATCGCTGCAGACATCCCAGCACCAGCGCGGTGAACTCGGCCTGCACGCGGGCGGTCGTTTCCATCACTTCCTGGTGCGTCAGTTTCTGTTTCAGGATTCCTGCAGCCATGTTGGTGATGCACGAGATTCCGAGGACCGGGATCTGCATTTGCGACATGGCGATGACTTCGGGGATGGTCGACATGCCGACCGCGTCGGCGCCGAGGGTGCGGAACGCGCGGATTTCGGCCGGCGTCTCGTACGTCGGGCCGGATAGCGCGAGATAGACGCCTTCCTGCAGCAACTGGCCGAGCTCGCGCGCGACCTGCTTCGCTACGTCACGCAGCGACTCGGGATACGCCTCACTCATATCGGGAAAGCGGACGCCGAGCTCGTCGACATTCGGCCCGCGCAGCGGATTGTTGCCCATGAAATTGATGTGATCCGAGATCAGCATCAGGTCGCCCGCTTTGTACGCGGTGTTCACGCCGCCTGCTGCGTTGGTCACGATCAGCTGCTTGATGCCGAGGCGGCCGATCACGCGCGAGAGGAACATC
>JBAVBF010000238.1:0-9218 GCA_049586115.1 Thermoanaerobaculia bacterium
GCACCTTGCCGATGTTCGAGGGAGCCGGCGCCGGCTCCCTCGGCTTCGATCGGCTGGCTTTCGGTGTGGAGAAAGCGCGGACGAGAAGCGCAGCAAACGAAGACCCGATCGAGGCGCGAGCAATCGCCGCCGTCAAAACCGGCGACGCCGCCGCATACGATTACCTCGTCTCGAAGTACATGCGCCGCGTCATCTCGATCGCGTGGGGAGTCATCCGCAACTCCGCCGATGCCGAGGATCTGGCGCAGGAAGCGTTCGTCAAGGCATTTGAAAATATCGGCCGCTTCAAAACCGGCGAACCATTCGGACCGTGGATCTACCGCATCGTCACCAACCTCGGCCTCGACGTGATGAAGCACCGCAAGCGTTTCCGGCACGAGGAGATCACCGACTCCGCGCCAGCCGAACGCCGCGACCGCGCCGACCTGCCGGCAATCTCGAACGAGCTGGCGGAGCGGATCGACCGCGGCATCGAATCGCTTCCGGAAATGCAGCGGATCGTGGCGCGTCTCTACCTCGTCGAAGAGTTCGGCCACGCCGAGATCGCAACGATGACCGGCCTCAGCGAAGGCACAGTGCGCTCGCATCTGTCGCTCGCCCGAGGCAAACTGAAAGAAAAACTGGCGGACCTGCACGGAGGCAGCAATGACTGACAACGACAACTTCCTCGATCGCCTGCGCGCCGATGCGCGGCAACTCCGCTACGAGCCGGACGAGATGATGTCCACCCGCATCGCCGCGCGCGTCCGCGAACGGATCGCCGCGGAGTCGCAGGCCGGCATCGCGCAGATGCTCGCGCGCTGGTTCCGCCCCGTCGTCGTGTCGCTGGCCACGCTCGCACTCGTAGCAACCCTCGGCATACAGTGGGCCGAACAAGCGCACGACGCCCCTGCAGTCTCGCTCGATTCGATGACGAGTACGCAGACCGTCGACATCTCAGTCGGAGGGGATACGTTCAGTGTCGAGTAACACCCGCGCCGCGGCAGTCGCGGTCGTCGTCGTCGCCTTCGTAGCCGGCATCCTGGTCGGTGTGGCCGGCGACCATCTCTACCTGATCCGCAGCGGACGTCTCTCCCCGCGCCACACGACCTCGCGCTTTGCGGCCGCCCGGATGGCCGACCGCCTAACCCACGAGCTCGACCTGACGCCGCAACAGAAGACCCAAGTGCAATCGATCATCGAACGCCACCGCGCCAAAATCGACGCGACGATGGCGAGCGTCCGCCCCCAGGTCCGCCAGGAAGTCGACGCGACCAACGCAGAGATCGAGACGGTGCTGACGCCAGCACAGAAGACGAAATTCGCGGATTTGCGGATGCGTCGCCGGGATCGCGGTTCGGCGCGGCAATAGAGCTAGTCTCTAGCTGGTGACGTACAGGTTGAGCGTTCTTAGAACAAGCCGAATGGATCGATCAGGATCGCTTTTTTTTCCAAACCAAATGCCGGTGTTGAGAGTCCAGAGGCGTGGCGTCAGCGGCGGCGCGAGAGTGAGATAGCGCGTGTGTAAGTACGGTGCCCCGGCTCGACACAGACGACTTTATCCTGAGCTACGTCATAGAAGTATTTGCTTGGCTCGTACTCGACGTCTGCGCCGAGCCAAAGTTCGACTGAAGTGCTGAGATCACTCGTCACGTCGAACTCGATCGCCACCTGCGCACCAAGGGGTGCCGTCTCAGGGATTGTGCGAACTTCTTTGACCTTGACGCCGCTCATGACACTTCTGATGGCGTCGAAGCCGGTATGCAGTAACTGATTGGAACGCTGCCGTCGACCAAAGGCGGTCCCAACTGCGAAGCCGGACCCCAACAGTGGCAACGGCGTCGAACGCCGCGGAAGCGTTGCAAGGGACAATCCCGTGAAGTGCCGTGTCGAATTGACTCTCTGATCGTGGCGATAATGACGCATTCTTTGCGCCCGCCTGCCTGTTCGTGCGTGGCACAGCGCTTCTAATGGTCGAACGTACATTTTGTCGAGGAGTCATCACATGAGGCGTTTCGCCGTTGTCGTTTTCTGTGTTTTCGTAGCCCTCGTTTCTTATGCGCAGGCGCGGCGGCGCGCGGTCGATGGAAGCGCGGGTGTTACGCAGAGCGTGCCGCAGCCGGCCGGCGCTTCGTTGACGGGGCTTACCGCGGCGCAGACTTCCTCGTTCGCCATCGGCCGCGGGCAGTTCCTGCGCGATTGGAACAACGGGAACGGACTCGGACCGGTGTTCAACGAGCGTGCGTGCTCCGACTGCCACAACGCTGGAGCGGCCGGCGGCGGCAGCGCACGACTGGTGACGCGGTTCGCTACCCGCGTCGGTGGAGTCTACGATCCGCTCACGTCGCTCGGCGGTTCGCTGCTGCAGGATCACGCCATCGGCGGCAATGGCGGGCAGCACAACTTCGTGCCGGAGCAAGTTCCGTCGCAAGCGACGATTGTCGTGCAGCGGCGCACCACGCCCGTCTTCGGCCTCGGCCTGGTCGACGCCACGCCCGATTCTGCGTTCATCGCTCTGGCCGCGTTTCAGGCCGCGCGCGCCGACGGCGTCGCGGGCCGCGTCAACATGACCGACAACCTTCGCGCCGGCACCAAGACGGTCGGACGCTTCGGCTGGAAAGCACAGGTCCCGACGCTCTTCCAGTTTTCGGGCGATGCACTCCTGAACGAGATGGGCATCACCACTCCCGACTTCCCGAATGAAAACTGTCCGCAAGGCAATTGCGCGGAGCTGGCCTTCAACCCGGCCCCCGGCATCAACGACGTCGAAAACACGCTGATGATCACGAACTACATGACGTTGCTCGCCGCGCCCAACCGAGGACCGTCCACCGCCGACTCGATCGCCGGCGAGCAGGTCTTCGAGTCGATCGGTTGCAGCGAATGCCACGTGAGCACGCTCACTACGGGATCGAGCACCATCGCATCACTCGATCATCAGACGTACCATCCGTACTCCGATTTCCTCCTCCACGACATGGGCACACTAGGCGATGGCCTGGAGATGGCCAGCTCCACCGGCGCGGAGATGCGAACGGAACCACTGTGGGGTCTTCGATTCGTCACGCGCTATCTCCACGATGGCCGTGCTACGACGCTCGATGGCGCCATAACCGCGCACGACGGCCAGGCCCGCACGGCGAACGACCGCTACACTGCTCTGACCGCGAACCAAAAAGCGCAGCTCATCACATTTCTACGGTCGCTGTGACGCTGTCCTACAGCAGTTCCTTCAACCGCTGATACCCGCTCCGGCTGACCGGCAATCGCGTTCCATCGCGGAGGATCGCGACGCGGCTGTCTTGCGTACAACTCGATTTTTTCGATGCGTTCGATGTTGACCACGTACGCGCGGTGAATGCGGACGAAGCGGTCGGGGTCGAGTTGCGATTTCGCTGAGGGGTTGTTGTTTGCGGAGTTTGGTGCCCGAGGTGGCGAGGAGGATCGCGTCGTCGGCGGCTTCGATGTAGTCGAGGCGGGAGACGGCGACGACCTGGATGGCGCCGTCTCCGCCGCGGACCACTCGTTGCAGCGGGCGGCGCTTACAACGGAATGGGCGCAGGTGACCTCGCAATGCTGTCACCTGCGCCCATTGGGATGACAGTCGCGGCCCGGACCTTGCTCTCTCAAGCCGCAGGAGGACGTGATGAACGTCAAATCGCCGACGCACAAGACTCTGAAGCGTTTGATCCCGCCGCTGACGGTTTGGGCCATTGGCAAGATTCTCGAGACGCCGAGCGTCAAGGGGAGCGTGATGGAGCTGGATGGTCTCGCGTACAAGAAGCGGCATGAGGCGGCGAAGTCGATCAAACGCGGCGTGAAGAACGCGAGGTCGAACAGCTCCTGGCTCGCTGCCGGCGCCGCCGCCATCGTCCTGGGTATCGGCATGATGACGAAGGCGACGCGAAAGTGACGGCTATCGCGTAAAGAGGTTCTTCACCGATTTCACCACCACGATCATCGCGCTGATGACGCCGACCAGTGCGCCGATCAGCAGTCCGGCAACGCCGCCCGCGGCTAATTTCGCAATCCCCGCTCCGCCGCGTTTCGACGGCGCGGTCTTGTAGACGACGGCTGGTTTTGCGGCTGGCGGCGTCTGTTCTTCTTTCTCCTTCACAGTGCGTTTCTCGTCGGCTTCCGCCTTCAGGCTGCCGTGCGCACGCGCGTAGACCTGCGTGAACTCGGCGCCGAAAAGGAGGAGCTGCGCGGAGTAATAGACCCAGAGCAGGACCAGGACGAGCGATCCGGCCGCGCCGAAGCTCGATCCGACCGCGCTCTTTGCGAAGTAGATCCCGAGTGCGAACTTGCCGAGAACGAAGAGGAGCGACGTCAGCGCCGCGCCGAGCCAGACGTCGCGCCATTCGATTTTCAGATCCGGAAGCAGGCGAAAGATCCCGGCCATCAGCACCGCGATGACGACGAACGAAAACAGCAGCTCGACGATGTGCCAGAGCGCTGCGCCACCGGGAAGGTGATTGCCGGCGTACTTGCCCATCGCGGCGATCGCGGTGTCGATGACCAGCGAAACCAGGAGCAGAAAGCCGAGGCCGAGGACCATGGCGAAGGAGAGGAAGCGGTCCTTGACCATCCCCATGATGCCGCGGCCTTCTTTCGGCTTCACATCCCAGATCGTGTTGAGCGCGTCTTTGAGCTGGCCGAAAACGCCCGACGCGCCGAGGAGCAGCGTGACGATGCCGAGGACCGTGGCGATGGTGCCGCTCTTCGGTTTCGCGGCATTCTTGACCATGTCCTGCACGCCGGCGGCGGTGTTCGCCCCGAGCACGCTGTGGAGCTGCTCGAAAATCTTGTTCTGCGCGGCATCGTGTCCGAAGGCCAGACCGGCGATGGCGATGACGATCAGCAGCAGCGGCGCCAGCGAAAAGATCGTGTAGTAGGCCAGCGCCGCGCCGAGGCGCGGCACTTTGTCGGCCGTGAACTCGGTAATGGTCTGCTTGAAAAGTCCCAGGTATTTCTTCATCGAGCTCTCCGTAAACAGGTGTGCGGAGCAATGGATGTACCCGGTTTACTTCGGCATATCGGAGTTGAAGATGTCCTCGACCGCCCACCACCGCCCGTCCGATTTTTTCCAGAGGACCATGTACTTGCCGGCGTCTTTGATGGCCTGGCCGCTCGCGGGCCGCAGCGAGAGATCGTAGCGCCCGGCTTCGACCGCGACGTCGCCGGAAGGCTGCGTCACGTTCGTGCTGGTGAGCGCGAGGTCGACGGAACCGGAAGCCAGAAAGCCGGTCCAGAACTGCTGGATGGAGTCGCGGCCACGCAGCACCGGCATGTTCGGAGCCATGACCGTGGCATCGGGCGCGTAGAAGTTGTTGATCAATGTCTGGGCATTTCCAGCGCGCGCATTCGCGGCGAAATCGGCGTTGGCGCGGCGGATGGCGTTCTCGGCGTCGCCGGGCGAATAGTCCGACGAGATGCGGGGAGATGAGGAACAGGCAGTGAAAACTGCGGTAGCGGCTACCAAAATGAATCGCTTCATGGCTTCTCCTTCGATGGATTACGGCGCCCGACGCCGCGTGGATGACTACAATAGCCCGATGCGCTGCCAACCTCCTGCTCTTGCGACCGCTCTTCTCGCCGTCGTCATCGCCTGCCACAGTCCGACGTCACCGACGGATGGCAAGTCCGCGGGATCGGGAGGAACGTCCGCGGAGCACGGACGGCTTTCGGGCGTGGTTACGATCGGTCCGAATTGTGCGGGGCCGCAGAGCGACAGCAAACCCTGCCCGACGCCGCCGTCCGCGTACGCGGCGCGGAAGATCCAGGTGTGGGACGCGGCGAAGACAACTCTGCTCTTCTCCGTCGATATCGATTCGCAGGGGAGCTACCTGATCGATCTGGCACCTGCGACGTACACGGTAGACGTGAAGGCGGCCGCAATGGACCACACGACGGATCTGCCCAAGGTGGTCGACATTCACGCGAACACCGTCACCAGGGTGGACGTGAGCATCGATACCGGCCTGCGATAGCGCGCGCAGCAAACACAAAAAGGCCGGCATTACGCCGGCCTTTCTCATTCGTGTGCGAGGCTGTGGGCTTGTATGCGGATGTCGGCGGAGCCTGCGGCAACCAACCGCCGCCGGCCGTGCCGGCTAAGCCTTCAGGTGCTTGCTGACCAGAGCAGTCATCTCGAACATCGAGACCTGCTTCTTGCCGTTGAAGATCTTCAGCAGCTTGTCGTCTGCGTTGATCATCCGCTTGTTGGTCTGGTCCTGAAGACCGTTGGCCTTGATGTAGTCCCAAACCTTTTTGGTGATCTCGCTGCGCGGCATCGGGTTGCTGCCGACGATTGCTGCCAGATCGCTGCTCGGGGTGACTAACGCGGACAGTCCGCTGCCGCCGCTCTTCGTTGATTTCTTGCTCGTTGTCGCCATTCGTTTGTTCCTCTCCTACTACGTTTTCGCGCGATTGTGCTCTACCGCACCCTTCGCGTCAAACGGCGATTTTCGGTGTGTATGCCGAAAGTCACGATGCGGACTCCGTTCTTCCTGCACATGCGGTGCCTCCGGCGCACGCCTAGATTGGCCGGCGAAGGAGATACCGATGCAACAACAACCTCTCGTACGGCTGCTCGATGTGATGCGAACCTATCCGCTGGGACGCGTGAACGTGCGCGCGCTGACCGGAGTCTCGCTCGACGTCGACCGCGGCGATTTTCTGGCGCTGGCCGGCCCATCAGGTAGCGGCAAGACCACGCTGCTGAACCTCATCGGCTGCATCGACAAGCCCGACTCGGGACGGATCGTCATCGATGGCGTCGACGTCACCGGCGTCCCGCTGCATCGTCTGGCCGCGACGCGACGCGACACACTCGGCTTCATTTTCCAGACGTTCAATCTGATCCCGGTTCTTACCGCGTACGAGAACGTCGAGTACCCGCTGCTGCTCCAGCATGTGCCGGCAAACGAGCGCCGCAAGCGCGTACTCGATTGGCTGGAGCAGGTCGGGCTCAGCGATCAGGCGCGCCAGCGTCCCGATCAACTTTCCGGCGGACAGCGGCAGCGCGTGGCCATCGCGCGGGCCATGGCCGGCCAGCCGAAACTCGTGCTGGCCGATGAGCCGACCGCGAATCTCGACTCCGTCACCGCCGCGAAGATTCTGGACTTGTTGGAAACGCTCAACGCCCGAACCCACTGCACGTTCATTTTCGCCACGCACGATCCGGCGCTGATGTCGCGTGCCCGTCGCTGCGTGCGCATGCACGACGGCGCACTCGTGACCGAACCGCTGCTCGAAGCGCGCGCTTCATAAGGAATCCACATGCTGACCAAACTTGCCCTTCGCAACGTCTTCCGCAATCGCCGCCGCTCGGCCATCACGCTGCTCGTCATCGTCTTCGGCGCGGTAGGACTGATTCTCTTCGGCGGCTACAAAGCCATCACCTTTCACGGTCTGCGCGAGAGCACCATCCGCAACCGGCTGGGACATCTGCAGATCTACAAAGCCGGCTTCGAGCGGGCCGAAGCGAAGAAGCCGCTCGAGTACGGACTCGAGGATGTGGCGCAGCTTCGTCGCGCGATTCAAGCGGACAAGCGCGTGCGCATGACCACCGCCCAGATCACGCTCATGGGCCTCGTCAGCAATGGCGACAAGTCCGAGACGTTCCTCGCCACCGGCGTCGAGCCGAAAGAGGACCAGTCCATGAGCGCCCAGCGTCTGGTGGCCGGCACCGACCTGCCGAACAATGAATCCGACGCCATCATCATCGGCCGCGGTCTCGCCGCATCGATGCACGCGAAGCCGGGCGACTACCTGACGCTGATGTCGACCACGACCTCAGGCTCGCTCAACGCCATCGACGTACGCGTAGCCGGCATCTTCATGAGCGGCGTGAAGGAGTACGACGATCGCGCCATCAAGATGCCGCTGGCCGGCGCGCAGCAGCTTCTCCAGACGACGAAGGTGGAGCGCCTGCTGGTGATGCTCAACGACACCGACGAGACCGCCGCCGTCCGCGCGGATCTCGCCTCGCTCTTCGCGAGCAAACAGTGGGCGCTGGAGATGAAGGATTGGTCGCAGCTGGCGACCTTCTATCACCAGGTCGTGGCGCTCTATAACGGCATCTTCGGTTTCATCGGGATGGTCGTCTTCGCCATCGTGATCTTCAGCGTCGCGAACACGATCGTGATGTCGATCTTCGAACGGACGCGCGAGATCGGCACGATGATGGCCATCGGCACGACGCGGTCGAGCATCTGGCGAATGTTTCTGGCCGAGGGGCTGATGATCGGCGTGATCGGCGGCGTGGCCGGGCTGCTGTTCGGGGCCGGCATCTCCAACCTCATCAACCGCGTGCACATCATGCTGCCGCCGCCGCCCGGCTACACGCAGGGCTACCCGCTGCGCGTGATGCTGCAGCCGGGCATCCTCATCACCGCCTTCCTCATCGCCGTCATCACATCGACGCTGTCGTCGATCCTCCCGGCGCTCAAAGCGTCGCGGCTGAAGATCGTCGACGCGCTGGGTCACATCTGAGGACCGACCATGAAACGACTCATTGCCATCGCATTTCTTTTCATTGCGCTCCCACTACTTGCCGACGACAACGCCGCATCCGTTCTCGCGCGCGCCGACGTTTTCCGCAATCCAATCGAAAGCTTTTCGGTCGACGTCGAGCTGACCTCGTTCGCTACCGGCGGCAAGACCGATACCTCCCGCTTTCGGGTTTACGGAAAGAGCAGCGACCGGAGCGTGGTCGAGTTCACCTTTCCGCAGACGGAGAAGGGCAAATACCTGCTGATGCTCCGCGATGCCATGTGGATTTATCTGCCGACCGCGAGCCGGCCGATCCGCATCTCGCCGCTGCAACGATTGATGGGCCAAGCCTCGAACGGCGACGTCGCGCGGACGAGTTTTACCGTCGATTACAACGCGACGGCGGTAGCCGACGACGGCGACGCGTTCGTCATTGACCTGGCGGCGAAGGATCCGTCCGTCGCCTACAACCGCGTGCGCCTCTGGATCGACAAGCAGTCGTACGAGCCGCGCCGCGCCGACTTTTATGTCGTCTCCGGAAAGCTGATCAAGCGCGCGACGTACAAGGCCTACGGCACGATGGCCGGCCGTCGCGTGGTGACGGAGATTGAGATCGACGATCTGCTTCGTCCCGGCAACCGCACGGTGATGCGCTACGCGAACCTGACCCCGAAAGAAAACGCCGAAAAGATGTTCACGAAGGACGCGCTGGGCAAATGGTGAAGAACGTCCCACGGCCGGAG
>JBAVBF010000239.1:0-3380 GCA_049586115.1 Thermoanaerobaculia bacterium
GTCCGTTCTCCGGAACGCAGATCATCAACGACGACCTCGGACCCGACATCCCGATGCCGGAGACGGACGAGGATGGCGCTCCAAAGGCTCCGTCGCTCCGCCGCGACGTCCGCAAGCAGGCCGCGCCCGTTTCCGGCAAGGTCCTGAACTTCACGCGCCCCACGACCAAGATTCCGCTGAGCGAAGGCGCGACCGTCAAGGAGCTCGCCGATAAACTCGGCATCAAAGCCAATGACCTCATGAAGCACTTGCTCATGAAGAAGGGCTTGATGCTGTCGATCAACCAGCCGCTCGGCGGCGACCTCGCCCTTGAAATCGCCAAAGACCTCGGCATCGACGCCGAGATCGTGTCGTTCGAAGAAGCGGTCGAGCTCGAAGCGATGGAGAAGACCGGCGCGACCGGCTCCACGCCGCGCGGGCCGGTCATCACCGTCATGGGTCACGTCGATCACGGCAAGACCTCGCTCCTCGACGCCATCCGCGAGACCAACGTCGCGGGCGGCGAAGCCGGCGGCATCACGCAGCACATCGGCGCGTATCACGTCGAAAAGCGCGGCCGGAAGATCGTTTTCCTCGACACGCCCGGCCACGAGGCTTTCACGATGATGCGTGCCCGGGGCGCGAAGGTGACCGACATCGTCATCCTCGTCGTCGCCGCTGACGACGGCGTCATGCCGCAGACGAAGGAAGCAATCGATCACGCGCGCGCCGCCAAGGTGCCGATGATCGTGGCCATCAACAAGATCGATAAGCCGAACGCCAACGTCGAGCGCGTGCGCCGCGAGCTGGCCGAGAACGGCGTGCAGGTCGAGCAGTGGGGCGGCGAAGTCGTCTCCGTCGAAGTGTCGGCCACGAAGAAAACCGGTATCGACGATCTCCTCGACATGATTCTGCTCACCGCCGATCTCCTCGATCTCAAAGCCTCACCCGAGATCGGCGCGAAAGGTGTCGTCCTCGAAGCGAAAAAAGAAACCGGCCGCGGCATCGTCGCCACGGTCCTCGTGCAGGACGGAACGCTCAAGATCAGCGACGCGTTCTTCTCCGGCGCGACCTCGGGCCGTGTGCGTGCCATGACTGACGAACGCGGAAGCCGCATCATCGAGGCTGGTCCCGCGACTCCCGTCCAGCTCACCGGCTTCGACGACGTCCCGAACGCCGGTGACTCGCTCCAGGTCGTCGACGAACAAACCCAGGCCCGCATGATCGGCCAGATGCGCCAGGAAAAAGCGCGCGAAGCATCGCAGGGCAAGACCTCGCGCATGTCGCTCGATCAGCTTTTCCAGCGCATGCAATCGGGTACGGCCAAGGAGCTCAACCTCATCCTCAAGGCCGACGTGCAGGGCTCCGTTGAAGTCCTCGCCGATACGATGCGCAAGCTCTCCACCTCCGAGGTCAAAGTCAACGTCATCCACTCTTCGGTTGGCGCGATTTCCACGAACGACATCCTCCTCGCCTCCGCATCCGACGCAATCGTGGTCGGCTTCAACGTCCGTCCCGAGCGTTCGGCCGGCGAGCTGGCGGAGAAGGAAGGCATCGACGTTCGCCTCTACACTGTCATCTACAACCTGGTCGACGAGATGAAGCTGGCCATGACCGGCCTGCTCGATCCGAAGTTCCAGGAAGTCTTCCAGGGCCGCGCCGAGGTGCGCAACACGTTCAAGGTTCCGAAGGCGGGCGTCATCGCCGGCTGCATGGTCACCGAGGGCTTGATTCCGCGCTCGGCGAGCGTGCGGCTGCTCCGCGACAACCGCGTCATCCTCGAAGGCAAGATCGCCTCGCTCCGCCACTTCAAGAACGACGTCGCCGAAGTTCGCCAGGGCTTCGAGTGCGGCATCGGTATCGAGAGGTTTCAGGACATCAAGCAGGGCGACATCATCGAAGCGTTCAAAGTGGAGCAACTCGCCGCGGTACTGCAGGGATGAGGCATCGTCCTCATCCCTGATTCAATGATCGTTTCCGTTGCACTCTTCGAGATCTTCATCCCGCACGCGCAGTCGCTGAAAGACAAGCGCACGGTGGTGCGATCGCTGCGCGAGAAGCTGCGGCATCGCTTCGAGCTCTCGGCGGGAGAGGTCGGTCTGCACGATCTCCATCAGCGTTCGCGCATGGCCGTCTCGTTCGTCTCGATCGACGATCCCGGCGCCGACGCGATGCTCGAACGAGTCCTCAACTTCGTCGAAACGAACACCGACGCCACGCTCACCGGCTGGACGACGGAGAAACTCGATTTCGACGAGACCGTCGCATTGGGCGTGCCGCACTTTTCGTGATCCCTGGGAACGCCAGGGATCATGGCCGCGTAATCGCGCCAATGGTGATGTGCAATTCCACGTTGTCGCTCAGCACGCCCGGCACCGCGCCCCACTTGTTTCCGAGGACGCCGAAGTCGCGGCGATTGATCGTGAACGTCGTTTCGAAGCCGGCCATTTTGCCGGTGCTCGCGATCTCGTGAACGCCGAGCGACGTCACCGGAAACCGCACGCGCCGCGTCGTGCCGTGAATGGTCAGATTGCCGGAGACGAAATTGTGATCCACGCCGGTGCTGTGAAACTCGATCGTCGGATAACGCGCCGCATCGAGGAAATCGTCGCCGGTGACGACCTGATCGCGTCCGCTGTTCTTTGTATCGAGGCTGGCCGTCTTCGCCACGACGTCGATCCGCGACGCCTCGGGGTGCGCAGGATCGTAGATGAGAATTCCATCGAAATCGCGGAAGATCCCTTCCTCTTTCAACACGCCCCACTTCACGATCGAGAAGCGAAGACTCGTGTAGACCGGCTTCACGTAGTAGCGCGTCGGCGCGCCGCAGACCGGCAGGGTCAGGAGCGCGAGAAGCAGCATCGCGCGTTTCATTTGCCACCGCCGAGGCGGATGTCGCGTGTGCAATGCCAGACGCCGGATGCGTCGCGGTGCACCGGCTGGATCGGCGCGAACGTACCGCCGGCGCCGTCTTTCGCGCGCATGGCGGGTGTGAGCGCGCGATCGTCGGCGAACTCGAGGATCTCCCAATGCTCATCGCGCCCGTCGCGAATGTGCATGTGAATGTGCGCGGGCGCTGTTCCCCCCGGATAGCCGCCGGGACGGATCGTGTCGATCTGATACGTTCCGTCGGGCGCCGTCGCCAGCCAGCCCCACAATCTCGCGGCAACATCCGGATTCGGACCGTGTGCGCCGTCGGTCAGGTAAATCCCATTGTTGTCCGTGTGATGCGCTTCGATGACTACGCCGCCGCGCGGTTTGCCGTCCGCGCCGAAGACGCGTCCCGTCACGACGAGACGCTGCCCTGGTTCGGTCGGCCCGGCGATGACGATGTGGGATGGAAGCCGCGGCGAGCCATGGACGGGCGAGCATCCAAGTAGTGCAATCGAGGTCGCCAATAC
>JBAVBF010000240.1:0-2060 GCA_049586115.1 Thermoanaerobaculia bacterium
CGACGTGATCGTGAGGAAGTTTGCATCCGTCGATTCGTCGACGACATAGTCGGTGGCGCTGCTCACCGCGGCCCAACTGATGCTGTACGGGGAACCGGTGCTGGCGGTGGCGGCCGCGCTGATCTGCGGCGCTGCCGGGATCGTGCAGGGGACGGTTGCCGGATTGACGGTCAGCTCCGCGGTTGCATTCGCGCCGCCCGGCAGCGTGCCGGTGATCGTGGCCGCACCGACGGCGGAGCCGATGACGGTGAAATTGGCGGAATGCGAGCCGGCGGCGATGTCCACCGAGGGCGGCATCGCAGCGATGCCGGGATTCGAAGACGTCAGCGTCACGGTCGTATTCGATCCGACGTTGGCGTTGGTCTGCACCGCATACGTCGTCGATTCGTTAACCTCGATCACCCGGCTGTTCGGAACGATCTGCAGCGTCAGATTGGGGATGTTGATCGCGCCGTTGACGAGCGTGAGTGAGCCTGACGGCGTTTCTCCCAGCGTCCCCGCCTGATTCGCCAACACCGTTGCCGATCCGAGCGACAGCGCGATCGAGGAGCCCGGCGCCGCCGATGACGAGAGGGTGAAGACGAGGTGGGCGATCTGATCGCCCGGAGGAGGCGCGTTGAGGGTGAAGGGAACGAGATTCGTCGACTCGTCGAAACTCGCAAACCAGGTGATCGTGCCGGAAGTGCCGGGCGAACCTTCGGAGGGCGTCGACAACGGCGCGGTGATGCCGGCTCGAGTGAACGTCACCGACTGGACGGCCGCGGCCGGCGAGTAGTCAACCGTGATGCTGAAGGACTGGATTCTCGAACCCGCTGCCTGATCGCGACCAAGCGGAGTGCCGGAGACGTCGCGCACATAGACGGGAACGTCGACCGTGTTGCCGCTCGCGGTGACTGTGCCGATGGTGACGCTGTCCTGTGCAAACACGGGAGCGGCGGCGAAGAATGCGAAAAGGATCAGAAAGAAAACGACTGCTTGCGACGCCAGGCGGGTGTGCTTCGGGTTCATTCCGTGTCCTCGGGGAGATTGGGGATTCGCGATCAACGCGCGCAAGGCGAGACAACTAGAAGCCGATTACGCGCATTCCGAGGACGCCGGGCGGGAAACGCTGAGCCGGCCCGGAGAATCGGGCAGGCTCCATCAGAATCAGAAGCGTGAGCGGATGGCGATGAACGCCAGCGAGATGGCCAGCACCAGCAGGGCGATGTGTCCGAGCGCCGGCACCGAGGGAACGACTGTGATCGCACCGCTGACCAGCGTCAGAGCACCGTTGCTGACCATCTCCCCCACCGTTCCCGTATCGTTCGACAGCTGCGTTAGCGACGTCGGATCGAGCGTGAGCGTGATGACCGTCCCCGGTGTTGCCGTGTTGGCAAGCGTCACGTGCAATGTGGCCACCTGATTGCCCGGCAACGCGCCGTTGAGCGTGAGAGGGATCGGGTTCGTCGCCTCGCTGAATGAATCGATGAGTGAGATCGATCCGGCGCTGGTCGGGCTGCTTTCCGATGCAGGAGTCAGCGATGTCGTGACCCCGCCGCGCGTGAACGTGATCGACTGCACGGCCGCCGCAGGCGAGTAGTTCACCTTGATGGCGTACGCCTGAATGTGAAATCCGGCCGGTTGGTCGAGACCGAGCGGCGTGCCGGACGAATCGCGGATGAAGACCGGTACGTCCACCGTGGAAAACTGCGGACCGTTGACCGTTGCAACTGTTACCGAGTCCGGCGTCGCGACGATAGCCTGCGCCACTGGCGACGTCAGTAGCGTTGTGCCGATGCCGATCAGCGTGGCGGCAATGGTCTGGAAATGATTCGATTTCAATTTCATATCGTTCCTTCTCGCGCCTTAGTTCGCTTTGTGGTCCGGAGTGCGCGGATTCGGCGTTGCTCCGCTACCGAGGTTCGTACCGGTCACTTTGAGTCTGCCGTTCGCTACGCTGGCCGTCATCGTTCCGGCCTGATTGCTGAGCATCGTCAGTTGCGGATCGATACTGAGCGTGGCATTGCTGCCTGCAACCTCGATCTCGGCGACGACCGCTGAAGCCGACGCACCGAGGAAGA
>JBAVBF010000241.1:0-4154 GCA_049586115.1 Thermoanaerobaculia bacterium
AACTTCAACGCGCCCGACGAGAAATCAGCGAGGGAGGCGCTGTCCGCACCCGCCAAACCGGTCATTACAAGACCGGAGCACTGTTGCGTCTCGACGTACTGGGCCGTGATCGAACGCGATGGCACGCTCGTTCGCGGACGTAACGTAATCCGATCAAAGCGCCTCGCCACTGGCCAGTACGAAGTGGTCTTCACCGGCGACGTCAGCGGAGGCGTGTACCAAGCCACCATCGGTCGCCCCGGTATCGCCACGGAGCCTGCCGGCGAGATCGGCGTGGCTCTTCGCTGCTGCCTCTCGGGCACCGAAATCAACCACGGTGTCTGGGTTGACACACACGATTCCGGCGGAAACAACAGCGACCGCGCCTTCCACGTGATGGCATTCACCGATTGACGAATTCACAACCCGGCCGCCGGCCTCGGCGCACTTCACGGGCTTTGCGACGCAAACTCCAGCGCGTGGTACGTGATGATCAAATCGGCGCCCGCACGTTTGATCGACGTCAGGATCTCGTTCATCACGCGCGGACCATCGATCCAGCCCCGCTCCGCCGCCGCCTTCACCATCGAATACTCGCCGCTGACGTTGTACGCCGCCACCGGCAGATCGAAGTTGTCGCGCGCGGCGCGGATGACGTCGAGGTACGACAGCGCCGGCTTGACCATGATCATGTCGGCCCCTTCTTCGACATCCAGCTCCATCTCGCGAAGCGCCTCACGAACATTGGCCGGATCCATCTGATAGCTGCGCCGGTCGCCGAACTGCGGCGCTGATTCGGCCGCCTCGCGAAACGGTCCATAAAACCCCGACGCATACTTCGCCGAGTACGCCATGATCCCGACGTCGGTGAGACTCGCATCATCCAGCGATTCGCGAATCGCCGCCACGCGCCCATCCATCATGTCCGACGGCGCGACGAAATCCGCCCCCGCCGCCGCAAACGACACCGCCTGCCTGGCCAGCAGTGGCAGCGTCTGATCGTTGTCGACGTCCTTGGTTCCGTTGTGATCGAAGATGACGCCGCAGTGCCCGTGATCGGTGTACTCGCAGAGACAGACGTCGGCCATTACGGTCATCTGCGGCACGGCGCGCTTGATCGCCTCGATCGCTGATTGCACCGGCCCGGCCGGATCCCACGACGCCGACCCGATCCCATCCTTGTACTCGGGCAACCCGAACAACAGCAGCGCGCGGATGCCGAGGTCGTACGCGCGCCGCGCCTCGTCCACCGCCTCGCGCACGCGCAACTGCCAAACGCCCGGCATCGATCCGATCTCGACCTTCGGCCGCGTGTTCGGCACGACGAAGAGCGGATAGATGAGGTCTTCCGCCCGCACCACCGTTTCGCGAACGAGTGTCCGGATCGACTCCGTCCGCCGCAGCCGCCGTGGACGCCGCTCCGGCGAGATCGCATCAATCGTCGGCGTCATCGCTTTTGTCGTCATCATCATCTCCGTAGAAGAACGCGCGAGCGCATTCGGACGAGCAGAACCGCCGTCCCGTCGCGCGATACGTGCAATCCGCGCAGAAGTACCTGCCACACGCGACGCACCGCTCCAGCAGCGCCGACCCCTCGGCCACGCCGCACCGGATGCACTGCCGCTCCTCGACGTCCGCCATTCCACGCTCCGCACGCGCCGAAATTTTCCACGCCGCGAGCCGTTGAGTATATCTTCGCCGGCACGGCCGGCAGCGTTGGTCGCCGAAGGCTCATCCAACCGTGTCGTTCAGTCTTCCCCACCCGATGGCGGTGTAGCTCAGATGGTTAGAGCGGGCGTCTCATAAGCGCTAGGTCACTGGTTCGACTCCAGTCACCGCCACCAAATCGCTTGTCATTTCGCGCCTGGCCCCATCGCTAGTGCCAATTTCGCCGCCCTGCTATCATCCCTGCTCCGCCTGTGCGGCGCGCGGCCTGTGCGCCCCGGACTAACAAGATCCTCGAGGAGCGTGAATGGATTTCCGTCTTACCGACGAGCAGCGACAGATTCAGGAGATGGTGCGCGAGTTCGCTCTCAGCGAGATCAAGCCGCATCTGATGGAGTGGGATGAGGCGCAGCATTTTCCCACCGAGGTTTTCAAGCGCGCCGGCGGCCTCGGCATGCTCGGCGTGACGATCCCCGAGGAGTACGGCGGCGCCGGCCTGTCGTACGTCGACTACGTCCATGTGATCGAGGAGCTCGGCGTCGTCGACAGCGGCTTTGCGCTCAGCGTCGCCGCGCACAACTCGCTCGGGACGGGGCACATCTACCACGCGGGAAACGACGAGCAGAAAAAGAAGTGGCTGCCCAAACTGACGTCGGGCGAATGGATCGCCGCGTGGGGATTGACCGAGCCCGGCTCCGGCAGCGATGCCTCCGGCATGCGCACGACCGCCGTGCAGGATGGCGACGAGTGGGTGCTGAACGGAACGAAAAACTTCATCACCAACGCCACCTACGCCGACATCTCCGTCGTTCTTGTCGTCACCGACAAGTCCGATCAGAAGCACGGCATCACGGCGTTCGCGGTGGAGATGGATCGTCCCGGTATCCGTCCCGGTAAGAAGGAGAACAAGCTCGGGATGCGCGTCTCCGACACCGCGGAACTGGTGATGGAAGACTGCCGCGTGCCGTCGTCCAACATCCTCGGCAAGATCGGCTACGGTTTCATCGACGCGATGAAAATCCTCGATGGCGGGCGCATTTCGATCGCCGCGCTCGCGGTCGGGATCGCGCGCGGTGCATACGAGGCGGCGCGCGACTACGCGAAACAGCGTCTCGCCTTCGGAAAGCCGATCTCTGAATTCCAGGCCATCCAGTTCATGCTCGCCGACATGGCCACGGAGATCGATGCATCGCGTCTGCTCTGCTATCGCGCGGCAACGATCAAGGATGCCGGCGAAAAAGTGACGCAAGCCTCGGCCATGGCCAAGTTGTACGCGTCCGAGGTTGCCGTGCGCGCGACCGAGAAAGGCGTGCAGATTTTCGGCGGCTACGGCTTCATCAAAGATTTCCCCGCCGAGAAGTACTACCGCGATGTGAAGCTCTGCACGATCGGCGAAGGGACGAGCGAGATCCAGCGGATGGTAATCGCGCGCAACCTGCTGGCGGACGGCGCCCGGTAGCGCTGCATGTCCGAGCTGCCATGTCCGAGCTGACTGCCCTCGCCGGCGCTCTTCGCAGCGGCAAGTACCGCGCGCTGGCGCAGGCGGTGTCGCTCGTCGAGCGCGATGACGGCCGGGCGGAACGGCTGCTGGCCGATATTTATCCCGCCACCGGAAACGCGCGCATCGTCGGCGTCACCGGTTCGCCCGGCGCGGGTAAATCGACGCTCGTTGCCTCGCTGGCGAAGTACTACCGCGCGCAGGACAAGAAGGTCGGGATCATCGCCGTCGATCCGACGTCGCCTTTCACCGGCGGCGCGATCCTCGGCGACCGCATTCGCATGGCGGATCTCTACACCGACCGCGGCGTCTTCATCCGCTCGATGGCCACGCGCGGATTTCTCGGCGGACTGGCGCGCGCGACGAATGACGTCGTCGATCTCCTCGATGCTGCCGGATTCGACATCGTGCTCGTCGAGACCGTCGGCGTCGGTCAGGACGAGGTCGAGATTATCCGCACGGTGCAGACAAACGTGGTCGTGCTCGTGCCGGGCATGGGCGACGACATCCAGGCCATCAAAGCCGGCATCATGGAGATCGGCGACGTCTTCGCCGTCAACAAGGCCGATCGTCCTGGCGCCGACCGCACTGTCACCGAAATCACGATGATGATGTCGCTGGTCGAGGAGCACGGCGACTGGATTCCGCCGATCGTGAAGACGGTCGCGTCGACGAATCAAGGCACGGGCGATCTCGACGCCGCGATCGCAACGCACCTCGAGCATCTGCGAACGTCCGGCGAGCTCGATCGCCGCAATCGCGAGCGCGTGCGGATTCGGATCGAGACGATGCTCAAGGAAAAGTTCATGGACCGGCTGATCGGAAAAACGATCACGCGCGACGACTACGAACAGCTTCTCGACGACGTCCTGCACAAAAAAGGCAATCCGCACGACGCCGCGGAAGGGTTGCTGGCGCGCGTTTCTTTCGGGCGCTGAGCGCGATGCCGCCTCGGTTACAATCGCGCCCCCGATGAAGTTCTCCCGCCAGTGGCTCAACGATTACGTCGACC
>JBAVBF010000242.1:0-2505 GCA_049586115.1 Thermoanaerobaculia bacterium
GAGCCGGAGCTGTCGTGGGCGAGAATCGCCGTGACCAGGTTCTTCGTCCGGCCGTCGTGCAGGAAGAAGATGCGCTGCCCGAGGCCCCACAGCGGCGCGGTGCGGAACTGGTCACCGCCGGCGCCACCCTGAGACACGTTGTCATTGAGGCCTGCCCCCATGTGATGGATCTCGATGTCGCTGAAGAGGTTGGCCGTTGCATTGCCGAGGCTCGGCGTGAAGCGCGACGGTGACGTGGTCAGCGATGCCGTATGGCAGACCGCACAGCCGATCGCGTTGAACAGGCTGCGTCCGTTCGCGATCGATGCCGCGCCGCCCGGTACCGTCGTCGACGGTGTGGGCGCAGCCAGGAAACGCATGAACATCGCAAACTGCACTGTATCGCTCAGCGTCCCGATGGCGGTCGTGTTGAAATTCGTGTGGTCCTCGGGTGTCGGATTGACGCGGCAGGCCGCAGGCAAGCCGGTGCTGCCCTGGTTCTGGTCCTCGCCCGGCAGCGGACGTTCCTGCGTGAACAGCTCGTTGCTGACGCCCATCTCGACGTTGTAAGCCTCGCCGGCGAAGATCTCCAGCGACTTGTTCTGTGCCTTCCAGCCGAAGCGGCTGATCGTGCCGTCGTTGCCATTGTGATTGAACGTGCCGCCGACGCCGACGTTGTTGTTCCGCTGGTTATTGAAGTTGACCAGCAGCGTCGCGTCGTCGACGTTCTCCATCAGGCCGGAGCCGAAGGTCGGCGTCGGGATGCGGAAGATGATGTTGCCTGTGTTGACTGCCGCCGTGAAGCCCGGCTGCGGAATGCCGGTTCCGGATGCGCTGGTACAACTTGCCGGCGCGTCGACGCGGCCAACGATCGTATAGAGGTCTTCCACGCCGCCATTCGGCCGGCTCGTATCAGGATTGCCGAAGGCGTCGAAAAAGAAGGGGAAGCGCGCTTCGCGCACGGGGCCTGTGCTGGTGATGAAGGAGGGCACCGTGTTCCTCGCGCCGTCCGCGGTGGCATCAGCGACCTGCGGATTCGTGGCCGGTGCGGAGCCGCCGACTGCCGGCTGGGCATGGCACGCAACGCAGCTTCTGGAGTTGTAGCGAGGTCCGAGTCCGAATCCATCTTCGCCGGCGACCGTGCCGGAGACGGAGTCGATCTCGGTGAAACGGTCTTTGGCGTCGTTGAAGAAGTTGAGGATGGTCACCGGGTTGTTGGCCGCAACGGACGCCAGGGCCGCACCGGCCCCCGCCGCGCCGCCGCGCACTCCCGGATCCACCTGGGCAAACGCCTGCAATACGAATAGAAGAGAGAGAAACAGCGCTAACGGGATTACTCGTCGGGTCATGGGAATCTCCTCAAATTGGTTGATCGAACCGAGGACGAGGCGAAGGCCGACGCGGCCTTCGCCCTCTTGAAACCCAGGTAATCCGAGGAGGTGCCGGACCCGTACCTCTCCCCTTACCGCTTGGACGTTTCGTTATTTAAGGAGAGTAAGGACGGCGTCGAATCCACACCACCAAAAAGGTAATGTTTAGTAATGGAAGTCCGCAGATTGCGGATCGAGCTAAGAACCTCGTATCGCTCGGATTTCGCGGCAATCCCACCCTGCACATCGGCGACAATGCGCCGCATGGAACGGCCGCTCGAACAAATGGCGCAGACGACCGAGCCGCAGATGGTGAAGCGGCGGTTCGACGAGCAGAACCTCGTCTGGGCGTATGCGATCTCGTGGTTCTTCGCGGCCACGTCGTTCATCCTCGTCGCGTCCGCCTTCGCCTGGAAGCAGCAGCGTCTCGCGCACACCACGGCTGCGTTCATCGACGCGCTGCTCACGTTTTTCATCATCGCGGGGATGAGCGAGATGCGGCGCGGACGACGCCGCGTCGATCGGCCGCTGCGCGCGTACGCCCGCCCGGTCGAGAGGAATCTCGCCGGATGGCTGGTGGCCGTCTTCGCGGTCAAGTTCGCGACGTTGATTTACTTCGCGCTGACCGACCGCGCCGGCTGGGTGGCGTGGGGCATCATCTTCCCCGCCGCGACGCTTGCGCTGCGGCTTCGTTTGCCGCAACGAGTGATTCTCAACGCATTGCTGCTGGCGTTCGTCGGCCTCGCATTCTTCACGGCTCCCGCAAGCCGCAACAAAACGAACCCGGTCGGCATCGTGATCACGTGCGCATCGATCAACCTCGTCTCCTTCGTCATCGGCGCGTTGTTGAGCAACAGCATCAAGAAAAGCGCGATCGAAGAAGGGCTGCAGCGCCGCGCCGAAGCGCGCGAGCAATTGCGGATTCGCGACGAGCTGCGGTTCGCGCGCGAGGTGCAGATCAGCATGCTCCCCGAGGCGCCGCCGCAGCTCGATTGGGCCGACGTCGCCGGCGTTTCGCTTCCCGCGACCGAGGTTGGCGGCGACTACTACGACTACTTCGTCGTCGATGGACGTCTGGCCATCGTCTGCGGCGACGTCGCCGGCCACGGGCTGGCCAGCGGTATCACGCTGTCCGCGCTGCGAAGCGGATTCACTC
>JBAVBF010000243.1:0-2566 GCA_049586115.1 Thermoanaerobaculia bacterium
GCATCACATCGTCCACCGTGCAGACATACACGCCTTCGATCGTCTTCTCGTCGATGCGTGTAGCGGCGGAGGCCGCGCGGAACGGAATCTGGTGCGGAAGGCTGGCCAGCCAGCTCACACCGGCGCCTGTTGTTGCTGATCGGCGAGCCGGTGTTTCACGAATTCCGCAAGCGACGCGACGGAATGGAAGTTGTCGCGCGCGGCCGACTCGTTTTTCACCTTGATGCCGAACTCCGTCTCCAGCATCACCACGATCTCGAGAGCGTCAATCGAATCGAGGCCGAGGCCACCGGCGAAAAGAGGATCGTCATCCTTGATGTCGTCCGGAGTCATGTCTTCAAACTTGAGCCGCTCGATCAGCAGCTCCTTCAGTTTTCGTTTCAGGTCGTTCATGGGCTGCGGCATTCTCACATACTTGCGGGGCCGGGCAACTCCTCCCATGCGATCGGCGGTGCGATCCCGCCGAACATCTTCTGCATGCGCACGAAAAAGAAAAAGAGCGCGAGTTTCAGCCGGTTTTCCGTCGCGAAGATGTTGCCGGCCAGGATCCCGGTGATGACGGGGATCAGACCGAAGTCAGTCTTCGGCTGCAGGAAGACTTCGAGGAACTCGCGGCGATAGAAGTTGGCGATGAAGCGAAAGTACTTGTTCATCGCGGACTCGAACGAATGGTCGTAACGCCGCAGCAGCCGCGTGCTGCCGCCGCGCAGCCGTTGCTCGATCGCGTCCGCGGCGAGGTCGGCGGACTTCATGGCCATGAAAACGCCGGTGGAGAAAATCGGATCGAGAAATCCCGCGGCATCGCCGATCATCGCGAAGTTCCTGCCGGTTCTGCGTTTCACCATGAACGAGAAGTCGCGGCGGACGTAGACCTGCGTGACCTGCTCGGCATCCTTCATCCGTTCCGCGAGATACGGCGCTCCGTCGATCGTCCGCCGCAACAGCTCCTCCGGCGTCAATCCGCAGCTTCGCAGATGTTCGCGGCTGACGACGAGACCGACGCTCATCGTGTCGGCGCTGACGGGAATCAGCCAGAACCAGGCGTCACGCAATACGACGATGATCGTGTTGCCCGCATCGCGCCCCTCGGGACGCGGAACGTTCTTGAAATGCGCGAAGATGGCTACCTTCTTCAACTCCTCGACATCTTCCTTGTCTCCATTGCGATTGCCGAGAAACGCGCCGTGCCCGCTCGCGTCGACGACGAAGCGCGCTTCAACGCGCTCGCCGTTCGACGTCGTGACGACGGCGCGTTTGGGATCTGCAAGATCGACCGCGGTCACCGGCGTTTCTTCGCGAACATCGACACCATTCGCCGCCGCGTTTCGCAGCAGCAACTCGTCGAACTCCGCACGCTTGACCTGAATCGAGCTGTGATACGCCTCGGGCAGATTCTCGCGAAACCGGAACGTGTACCCAAGCGCACCGTCCGCCGTGACGAAGCCCGCGCCGTACTTTGGCGTGAACGATCCCTGCGCGAGCGGAACCGTGACGCCGAGGCGTTCGAAGAGATCGTTGTTGTAGGGCAGCAACGACTCACCAACCTGAAATCGCGGAAACCGCTCGCGCTCGAGGAGCGTGACGGAAAACCCCTTGCGTGCGAGCAGCGTCGCCGCCGTCGATCCCGCCGGGCCGCCTCCGATGACGAGGACGTCAATCATGAGCGCGGGATCGTAACGCAACAAGATGCCGGACTCGGCGGTGACGCCACGTCGTCAGGAGTAAGATCGGCGAATGCGATCCTTACTTCCAGCGCTTTCTTTCACCATGTGCATGGCAATCTCGGCCCTGGCGGCGGACAAGACCATAGCCGTGGTCTCGACCGTGGCGGGAGTTCCGGGGTTGGCTGGATTCCAGAACGGGCCCGCTGCCTCGGCCACCTTCAACCGGCCCACATGGATCGACATCGCTCGAAACGGGCGATACAGCCCCGGTTGGCCAGCGGCGGGCGACATCTTCGTGGTCGACCGTCTCAACGAATCGATCCGCCTGATCTCGGCGAAAGGCGTCTCCACTTATAACGTTGTCCCAGCGCTGACCGACATCCCGGGCGGCAATCCGATCAATTGGGACTTCGGCGGCCCGCTCGGCGGAGGAATCGTCACGGAACCGCTCAACTCCGGCTGCGGATCCAGCCAATACGACAGCGGAATGTTCGTCGCCAGCAGCGGCGCGCATCAGATCGTGCTGGTATCGATGGTCGGGGTGCTTGGTGCCCGCGACGACGTCTCACCGTTCATCGGCATCGGCAATACGCCCGGGAGCATCGACGGACGTGCAGGCCCTTCCAACGGTAACAATCCGGTCGCGCAATTCCGGACGCCTGGTGGATTGGCGCTGTCGTGGGATTACGGCGACAGCTTTCCGTACGACAAGCGGAGGCTATACATCGCGGATACCGGCAATCACACCATTCGCCAGATTCGCTTCGGCTCCTCAGCCGAGAATTGCCCGCAAGCCCGGACGGTCGAGACGACCGCCGGTCTGGCAGGCCAGGCCGGAGGGCTTGATGGCGTTGGTGCCGCGGCACGATTCAACAGCCCGCGCGGAGTCGTCGCCGGCCCCG
>JBAVBF010000244.1:0-3739 GCA_049586115.1 Thermoanaerobaculia bacterium
GGCGCCAGGTCACGCTCCTCGATGGCGACGTCGTCCGCACGCATCTCTCCAAAGGCCTCGGATTCAGCAAAGAAGACCGCGATGCCAACATCCTCCGCATCGGCTTCGTGGCCGCGGAAATCGTCCGCCACGGCGGCGCCGTCGTCTGCGCGGCCGTAAGTCCCTATCGCGCCACGCGCGACGCCGTGCGCGAAATGGTGGGACCAGGCAACTTCATCGAAGTCTTCGTAGACACCCCGCTCGACGTCTGCGAATCGCGCGACACAAAAGGGATGTACGCCCAAGCCCGCCGCGGCGTGATCAAGAATTTCACGGGGATCGATGATCCGTACGAAGCGCCGGCGTCGGCCGAGCTGACGTTGAATACGACTTCGGTGAGTGCTGAGGAGAATGCGGGGAGAATTGTTTCCATGCTTACTCGGCGAGGACTCATCAGGTGACGGTTCACGCGGAGACGCGGAGGCGCGGAGTGGAGTAGCGTTAGCGCCATGAACAAGCGCAAATTGGGGTCGCAGGGGTTGGTCGTTTCTGCCGAGGGGCTTGGGTGTATGGGGATGAGCCAGTCGTATGGGCCGGCGGATGAGCAGGAGTCGCTGGCGACGATTGATCGGGCGCTGGAGCTGGGGATCGATTTCTTTGATACGGCCGAGGTTTATGGGCCGTACACGAATGAAGAGCTGCTCGGGCGCGCGTTGCGCGGGAAGCGCGAGCAGGTCGTCATCGCCACCAAGTTCGGATTCAACATCGTCGACGGCAAGCCGGCGGGATTGGACAGCAAGCATGTGCGGCGCGCGGTGGAAGGATCGCTGACGCGGCTTGGGACCGATCACATCGATCTGCTGTATCAGCATCGCGTCGATCCCGAAGTGCCGGTCGAGGATGTCGTGGGCGACATGGCGGCGCTTGTGGCCGAGGGAAAAGTTCGATTCCTCGGGTTATCCGAGGCGGGCGAGCAGACCATTCGGCGCGCGCATGCGGTGCATCCGATCACGGCGCTGCAGAGCGAGTATTCGTTGTGGGAGCGCAATCTCGAGCCGCGCATCATTCCACTGCTGCGCGAGCTCGGCATCGGCCTCGTCCCGTTCAGTCCCCTCGGACGCGGCTTTCTCGCGGGCAGCGTCAAGCGCGCCGAGGAGTATCCGGAGAACGATTTCCGCCGCAACGATCCGCGATTTCAGGGAGAGAACTTCGACGCCAACATGCGCACGGCGTCGATCGTGCGCGACATCGCCGCGAAGCATGACGCGACACCGGCCACGATCGCGCTCGCGTGGTTGCTGCACAAAGGCGACGACATCGTTCCGATTCCCGGCACGAAGCGGCGGAAGTATCTCGAGGAGAACGCTGCCGCCGCGTCGATCGCCTTGAGCTCCGAGGAAATGGCCACGCTCGATGACGCGCTGCGTCCCGAGGCCATTGCCGGGCCGCGCTACAGCGCGAACAACCAACGTTGGATCGACCGGTAGTTACAGAACCCGCTGGACCGTCCAGATCACGCCGGTGGCGGCAATGGCCATCGACGCGGGGATGACGAACCGGCCGCGGTACCAGGTCTTCTCGCGATACCAGTACGCGAAGAGCAACGTGGCCGCGGCGATGATCGTCAACTGCGCGACTTCGACGCCGATGTTGAACGTGACAAGCGCCGTGACGAACTGATCGCGCGGGAGGCCGAGGTCGCGCAGCACGCCGGCGAAGCCCATTCCGTGAAGGAGTCCGAAGGCGAAGATGATGGCGATCCGCCACGAGCTGAGCGTTCTCGCGAAAATATTTTCGATGGCGACGTAGGCAATCGAGAGCGCGATCATCGGCTCGACGATCCGCGGCGAGAGCGAGACGAGGCCGTACATCGTCAGCGCGAGCGTGATCGAGTGCGCGACGGTGAAGGTCGTGACCTGCGTCAGGACCGGCTTGAGTTTGGTCGAAAGCAGAAAGATGCCGAGAACGAAGAGGATGTGATCGAGGCCGTACGGCAGGATGTGCGTGAAGCCGAGTGCGAGGTACTGCCGTGCGACCTGGAAACGCGTCGGCGGAATGACGCGGCTCGAAAGCACGAACGGCTTGCTGCGCTCGGAACCGTCCAGCCATTGCGTCAACGGTTCGCGGTCGCCTTCGTTTTGCACGGCCAGCGCGTAAGCGGAGTAAGTCAGGCTGTATTGCCACGTGAACGGCGTGCCGGGCGGTGGAATCGTTCCGGAGTAACGAACGGTGACCGAGGTCGGAACGCGCGGATCGGTGATGACAGGAATCGGCAGGATTTCGACGCGCGGTTTTGCGATCGCATTTCCGAAGCGAATGTCCGCAGCATGATCGAGCATCGGTGCGAATTGCCGAAGATGTTGCTCGACCGCGGCGTTAGGCAACGCCGCCAATCGCGGTTGATGCGCCTGCACTTCGAGCTTCGTCAGAAGCGACTGCGGCGCGGTGATGACGTCGATCTGATAGGTGTGATTCGTTCGAAAGAGCACGTGGACGCGTGTCGTACCGATTTCGTGCGCCGCGGCAGGGAGCGCCACGAGAAACGCCATGGCCAGGAGAAAGGCTACCTTTCGAAGGTCAGCGAAGCCCACAGGCTCTCCCATTCGTAGTCGCTTCCGGCCGGCGCTGCGACCATCTGCACCGACTTCACCAGCCACACGCCTCCGCGCGGGAGATCGAAGCTCACGCGTCCGGTGCGATCCGAACGCGCGCTGAATCGGATGGCCGGATTCGCTTGCTGGATCGCCATGACCAGGATGCCGGGCAGCGGTTTGCCTTCGAACATCGCGCGGACGATGAGACGGTTGCTTGTCTCCGGGCTGGTCTCAGGAATCAATTCGTAGCGGTATCCGAGGGCGTGATCGAAGCCGGAGTCATCGCCGCCTCCGGCGACGACGAAAGTCTTGGCGTAGCGATAGAAACGTTCGCGATCGTCCTTCTGCGATTCGCCTCGCTGCTGGCGCGCGGCGCTGATGCGGTCGAGGCCCTCCATGCGAAGGAACTCTTCGAATTTCGCCGCGGGGAGTTGGAGCGGATATGGTTTGCTTCGATAGCCGATGATGGCCAGCCCGGGACGATCGATACGAAGAAGGCCGGCCGGATCATCATTCTCGAATCCGTTGACCGGCCGCTCGGACTTTCCTTCGCGCACGATGAACGATTCGAGGAGTTGCGCGCTGCGCGGAACGGGATCGCCGGCGAAGTCCTGGCCGACGCGAAGACTGGCCGTGAGATTTTCGCCGGGATGGGGACGGTAGGTCGATGGCTCGATCCAGAAGTCGTGCGCCTGAGCCGCGGACGCGATGAACAGAAAGATTGGAATCAGTTTTCTCATGGCGATCAAATAGGCGGCCGGTGGTGGCCGGCCGCCCGTGAAGCGTTATTGCGTCATGCGATTAAAGAGGTCGCGAAAGACTGAAGAAACGGCAGTTTTGCCGGCGAACGGCGCGTTCGCGGGGAACTGCCCGAGGACGAAGACTGCGTCGGCGCTGCCGTTGTCGACGACCGAGGCATACGGCACAACCGCGCCGCTACCCTGCGTGATCGTGACCTCCGCGCCGGCGATGTCGAACGTTGCCGGCGCGACGGAGCTGATGCTGAATTGCACGTGCGTAAACGCGCCCCCTGGGATCGAGAACGCGCGCGTGCCGACGGCCGAACCTGCGGAGTTGCGAATCGTGACCTGTACCGACATCGGCTGGCCGCTGCTGCTGCCGTTGCCGGCCACGAAACCGATGTTGGTCCGGAACTGTGCGTTGTT
>JBAVBF010000245.1:0-4416 GCA_049586115.1 Thermoanaerobaculia bacterium
AGGATGTGCAGGATTTTCATTCGCGGACCAGGGCCACGAGATTGCTGTGGAACATGATGTCCGGCGAGAAACTGGCGATCATGCCGCCCCACTTGCGGTTCCATTGAAGATCGGGCATCAGGCGATCTCCAGCACCGCGCGAAAACGCGTGGTGATTGTCTCGGGTTCGTAGGGCACGCGCGGCGCGGTTCCGTTCGATTCCGCGTCGACCTTGACGAGCAGGAAGGACGGTCCGGACGCGGACAGCAATGCATCGATTGCCGCATCGAGATCCTCGGCTGTCACCGCTCGACGAACGTCGGCATAGCCCGCGGCGCGCGCCAGCGCATCGAGCGCGATGCGCGCGGTAGCCGAGCGCTGACCGCCTGTGGATCCGTAGACCTCGTTGTCGAAGACGATGTGCAAGAAGTTCGGCGGACGGAGGTCGCCGATCATCGCCAATGTGCCGAGCGTCATCAATAGATTGCCGTCGCCGTCGAGAACGATCACGCGCCGTTCCGGCCGCGCCAGCGCCAGTCCGAGGCCGATCGGTGCGGCCAGTCCCATCGATCCGAGCATGTAAAAGTTTTCGGCACGGTCGGATGCGGCACACGCTTCGCGGCTGATCCAACCGTTCGCGGTGACGACCAACTCGTCGCGAACGTTCGCCAACACGGTTGCGATGGCCTCGGCGCGCCGCATCAACACACGACTCCCGGCTTGCAGAGGAGCGCGCATGGACCTTGTTGTGTTTCGAGCGAATGCGCGGCGCGCGCGACGTCGGACCGCAGCGACTCGGAATCGGGAACGAAGAACGGCAGGCGCAACGCATCGAGTAGCGCCGGAGTCGCGGCGCCGAGGAGCGAATGTTCGGGCGAATCTTTCCCGTTATGTCCGCGCCATCCGATGACGAGCAGCATCGGAATTCGATAGATCGCCGCGAGCGATCCGAGCGCGTTCATCGCCAGCGCCAGCCCGGAGTTCTGCATGAAGATCACTGGACGCCGTCCGCCGAGGTACGAGCCGGTGGCGATTCCGACGGCGACGTTTTCCGAGACCGCAGTGACGTAGCCGAGGTCGGGACGCGATGCGATCTCCGCCAGCAGCGGCTGAAACGTCGAGTCAGGAACGCCGGTAAAGAAATCGAAGCCGGCCTCGCGCAGCAACTCCAGAAACGCGCCGCTACGATTCAACGATTACCTCAGCGGGGACCTCGGCCGCCGCCGGAGTTTCGCTCTCGACGCCCTGCAACGCGAAGATGGTCTTCATCGGCCAGAGCTGCGGTTCGACCGAGGCGGTGGAACCGCTGCGAAGAATCTCGGCGTAGATCTGCTCCATCGCTTTCAGCGCGGCGCGCAATCCCTGATTCGCGTAGATCACGATCCTGAAGCCGAGGGCCGCGAGATCGTCGAGCGGCGTGTTGAAGTAGGTAGTCGGGACGGCGACAAGCGGCGTGGGTCGATCCCAGCGCATCGCGACGTCGGCGACTTCGGCCGAGGTCTTCGCTTTGCTGTGGATGAGCACCGCGTCGGCGCCGGCATCGGAGTACGCCTGCGCGCGGCGCAGCGCTTCGTCGACGCCGCATCCGGCGATGAGCGCCTCGGTGCGCGCGATGATGACGAAGTCGCGCGTTCGCTGCGCCTTTTTCCCCGCGCAGAGTTTTTCGACGAAGGCGTCGACCGGCGCCAGCTCCTGGCGGCCGTCGACGAAGCTGTTCAACTTGGGGAACTGCTTGTCTTCGACGCAGACACCCGCGACGCCGGCCGCTTCGAACTGGCGCACGGCATGCGCGAACTGCAGCTCGTCGCCGTAGCCGGTATCGCAATCGACGACCACGGGAATGTGCACGACGTCGCACATCGAACGCGCCAGCGCGAGGTGTTCGGACATCGTGACGATGCTGGAGTCGGGCAGGGCGTAGGACGCGGCGATCTCGAAGCCGCTGGCCCAGACGCCATCGAAGCCTGCGCGCTCGGCCATCTTCGCGCCGAGGGCGTTGTGGGCGCCGATGAGCCGAAGGATCTCCGGACGTCCGAGGCGATGGCGCAGAGTGCTCGCTCCTTCTGACATGAAGCGCTCCTTTTTCCCGCGTTTTTTGGGTGATGGAAAATTGCTCGCGCATTTTATCGGGAAATCGGGACAGTGGCATCGGCAGACTGTTGATGCTGCCCGGCCCGCATTTCGCAATAGGCCAGCTCATGAACGACATCGTTCGCTGCCCCAACTGCGGACAGGCCAATCGGTTGCCGGCCGTGGACGACGGTAAAAAGGCCGTCTGCGGCAAGTGCAAAACGCCGTTGACGGGCGGCCATCCGATCGAGCTGACGGACGCGAATTTCGCGGAAACGATCCGTAGCGGCGCGTTCCTGGTCGACTTCTGGGCCGCGTGGTGCGGACCGTGCCGGATGATCGCGCCGGTCATCGAGGAGATGGCGGCGTCGCGCACGGACGTCCGCTTCGCGAAGCTGAACGTCGATCAGAATCCGCAAAGCGCACAGAGGTATCGCGCGATGAGCATTCCGCTGCTCGTGCTTTTCAAAGACGGCGTTGAAAAGGGACGCGTGGTCGGCGCCGTTCCGCGCAGCCAGATCGAAGCGGACATCCGCCAATACCTCGGCTAGATATCGTGGCCTTCAATCCCAGGGAACCGAACAGCGATCGCGATCTCTATCTCTTCGCGAAAAAAATCGCCGTCGTCATCGCCTTCGCGCTCGTGCTCCTGCTGCTGTGGGCGGTTCGCGAGGTGCTGATCCTCGTCTTCATCGCCGCCGTGCTGGCCGCGGGTATCTCGCCGGCCGTGCATCGCGTGCGCGTGCTCGGCCGCTACCGGCTGCACCGCAACATCAGCCGCGGCGCGGCGGCGGTCATCGTCTACTTTCCGTTTCTTCTGCTGGTGATTCTGCTGGCCGTGCTGATGGTGCCGCGGCTGATCGGGGAGACGGCTGCGTTGCGCGCGCAACTTCCGGAGTTGATCGAACACAACCTGCTCACGCCGCTGCAGCGCTATTTCCCGATGGGCGCGGTCCGCGAGTATCTGAAGGGTGGTGTGACGCTGCCGCGCGGTCACGTTTTCGGTTACGTGCGCGGCGCGGCGACAGTGATCGGATCGTTCGTGGCGGTGCTGTTCATGGTGGTCTACATGCTCATCGACGCGCATCGGCTGCGGAACATGTTCCTTCTGCTCTACCCCGAAAACGTGCGCGGCGACCGGCGCGACACGATGAACCGGATGGCGCGCCGCATGAGCTCCTGGCTCTCGGCGCAATTGATCCTCTCCGGGATCATGGGCGTGGTGATGTTCGTCGCGATGCTGCTGTTGCGCGTTCCGTACGCGCTGCCGCTTGCGCTCCTCGCGACCCTCGGCGAGATGGTGCCGGTGATCGGCCCGATCGTCGGATTTACGCCGGCGCTCGCAATCGCGATCCTCCATTCGCGCTGGCAGTTCTGGTCGGTGCTGATCATCGCGGTGGTGATGCAGAAGGTGGAGAACCTGGTGATCGCACCGCGAGTGATGTCGCGCAAAGTCTCGATCTCGCCGCTCACGGCCTTCATCGCCTTCATGGCCGGCGCCTCACTCCTCGGCATCGTCGGCGCGCTGATGGCGATCCCTGTCGCCGCAATTCTGCAGGTGACGTTCGAGGAAGTATTCGTCGGCCGCCGCGAACGAAGACAGGACGTCTTCCGCGCGGGAACGCTGACGAAAATGCGGAGGTAATGGAGTGCGGGCGTCTCGCCCGACTGTGTTTCTGCGATCGAAACGGCGACTGCGCAAGCATCACAAAACCTCCGCCGGGCGAGAGCGGCCAGCGGATGCAGGCGAGACGCCCGCACTACGCCGTCATGTTAAAGTCGCTCCCTCCACACTTTATGGTGAAGCAGCCGATCGTCGATCAAATGATCTCGCTCGTGCGCAAGCCTGGTGCGCCGCCGTTGCCGGGCGCGCCGCGCGAGGCACGGCTGCGCGATGCGTTTGAATACGCTCCGGTCGGGATCGCGCTCGCTTCGATCGACGGCGCGTGGCTGCAGTTCAACGAACGCTTCCGCGAAATCGCCGGCTACTCGCGCGAGCAGTTGAGCCGCTTGACGTTCACCGATCTCACCCATCCCGACGATGCGCGCCGCGAAGCCACGTTGATGCGCCGCATGCTCGGCGGCGACGCGGGCGGCTATCGCATCGAAAAGCGGATCATCGAGAAGAAGGGGAAGTACCGCGAGGTCGAAGTGCTCTGCGCCATTGCAGGCAGCGACGACGGCGCACACTTCCTCGTCTACATCGTCGATGAACGCGCGCGCACGGTGCAGGGTCAGGTCCGTCCCGCCGCGCAGAACAGCGAGCAGTTGCTGATCGCCGTCGTCGATCAGCTCACCGACTTCGCCATCATTCGCACGGACGACAACGGTCTCAACGCCGGCTGGAACGCCGGCGCGGAACGCATC
>JBAVBF010000246.1:0-6925 GCA_049586115.1 Thermoanaerobaculia bacterium
CGCTTAGACTGCTCCCGTGCAAGTTCTTGCGCGCGTGTATCGCGGCGATCAGATCGAGTCGTTTCATGCCGGATCGATTGCCGTCGTCGACTCCCTCGGGCGTCTGCTTGCGTATGCGGGCGAGCCGGGATTGCGGACTTGTCTTCGTTCCGCAGCCAAGCCGTTTCAGGGCATTCCGCTGCTCGAGTATGGCGGCGTCGATGAGTACGAACTGTCCAGCGAAGAAATCGCGCTCACGTGCGGATCGCATGGCGGCGAGCCGTTGCATGTTGCTACCGCCGCCGCGTTGTTGCGGAAGGGCGAGTTCGATGAGTCCGACCTCCTCTGCGGTGCGCATGTTCCGTACGATGAGAAAGCGGCGGCGGAACTTCGCGCGGCAGGCGACGAGCCGTCGGCGTTGCACAACAACTGCTCCGGCAAACATGCCGGCATGCTGCTGGCCACGCAGGTGATGGATGTTCCATCGAGCGATTACATCGACGCCGCCCATCCCCTGCAGGAAACGATGCGGGCCACGCTGAGCGATTTCGCAGATCTCGATCCTGAAGAGATCCCGATCGCGATCGACGGCTGCGGCGTTCCCGCATTTTTTCTCTCGCTGCAGCGGACCGCGCTCGCGTATGCGCGGCTGATGGCGAGCACGCAGAGCGGCGTCGCCGGCGAGCTGCAACGGTACAACGCAAGTGCCGCGGAGATCGTCAACGCCATGACCGGATTTCCGCAATACGTCGCCGGCGCATGGAGCATGACCACGCCACTGATGCAGGTCTTCGGCGGCGAGCTGCTCGCGAAAGAGGGCGCCGAGGGGTTGTATGCGATGGCGATCGCACCGTCGAAGGTGGGGGCGTTGACCGGGCGGCTGCGCGTCGCCGATGATGTCGCGGTCGGCATCGCCCTGAAGATCCACGACGGATCGATGGGGCGCGGCCGCAATCCAGTCATTCTCAAGACTCTCGAAATCCTCGGCGCCGACATCCCCTCGGCTCCGGAGTTGCAACCGTTTCGCCGTCAGCAAGTCACAAACGTCGCCGGAAAGATCGTCGGCGAAGTCCGGGCCGAGTTCGAGTTGGAGATGCTATGAAGACTTCCGCAGCGCTACTGATTTCAGCGATTTGCCTTCTGCCTTCGTGCCGCACCGTCGGCGTGTCGAAGACCAGCGGCGGCTACGCGGAGATCGCGCCGACCATCGCCGCCGAGATGATTCTCGACAGCCAGCAGATCGTCGTGATCGACGTCCGGCCGTCGGCGGCGTATCGCGGCCCCGAGGGACACATTCCTGGAGCGATCAGCGCGCCGTTCGAGACTATCGAGATGCGGCTGCCCGAACTGCTGCCGTATCAGAACCAGACCGTGCTCGTTTACGGCGAGACCGGCGAGGACGGCGCGGTAGCGGCGCAACTGCTGAGCGTGGCGGGCTTCCGCAACGTCGTGCACGTTAACGGCGGCATCAAAGAATGGATTGAACGCGGCTACCGCACTGTTAACGCGCAATGATTTTGAATCCGGTCCGATAGGAATTGACGATGAAACGAATGCTCCTGGCCACGTCGCTGGCCCTTCTCCCCTTCTGTGTTCTGGCGCAACGCGCGCCGACGCTCAACGGTGCGCTGACCAACTTCGCGTCGCGATCGCTGGCGAAATGTCCTGAAGCCAAAATCAGCGTCGCGCCGCTTGGCCAGGAGGGGCCAAAAGGCTTCATGCTCTACACGCTGACGCAGGAATCGAGCGACCCGAGCTGCCAGCGCAAGACGTACATGCTGCACTCGCCGGTCAGCGGCCAGGTTCTGATCGGTACGATCTTCTCGCTGCCGCCGGATGCGCGGCCGCTGACGACGCGGATCGCCGAGGTGGGCAGTGCGGCGCTCAAAGAGCCGGTCTCGGCGACGGTTGCACCGTTCCCTCTTCCCGACGGCCTCCACGCCGTCTCGATCGTCAAGCAGTCGAAGGCCGCCGGCGGCGGCTTCTCGTATCACGGCTTCGTCGATTCCTCGAATAGCTACCTGATCGTCGGCACGCGCGGCACTCTGAATGTCGATCCGGGCAAAGCGCTCGTCGAAACGCTCGGCTTCGGCGGTGCGACGCGGCGCGGCAATCCCAAGTCAAAGGTTCAGATCGTCGAGCTGTCCGACTTCGAATGTCCCACCTGCGCGAAGGCTCACAAAAAGATCGAGCCGATCATCGCGAAGAACCTCGACAAGGTCGACTACTACCGCCTCGATCTCCCGCTCTTCGAGCATCACGAGTGGGCCCTCGCCGCCGCCCTCGGCGCGCGCGCGATTTCGAAAGTCGCGCCGGCGAAGTACTGGAACTACGTTAATTTCGTCTACGAGAACCAGGAGACGATCGGCAAGCAGCCGTTCGACAAGTTCTACCAGAACTGGATCGAAGACAACGACATCAACTGGAAGGCGATCGAGAAGATCTACAAGTCGCCGGCCGAGAAGAAAGCGCTAATCGATCAGGTCAGCCGCGCCTTCGACAACGGCGTCCTCTCCACCCCGACCTACATCATCAACGGCCAGGTCCTCGGCTTCGGCCCGGAAGGACAGTTCACGATCGACGCGATCAAGAGCGCGTTGGGAGTGAAGTAATGGCTGTCATCCTGAGCCGCCGGAGCTGCGGAGGCGAAGCCGCAGCGGCGTAGGACGGCCGAAGGACCCCCAGCCTGATAGCCCGGGTTGGGGCAGCACAACTCCCGGTCTTTCCGGGATAACAATCGGGGGGGGTCCTTCGACCGTCCTGCGCCGATCCGCGCTTCGCGCTGCTCGGCTCCGGCGGCTCAGGATGACAAACTAGAACCCGATCGAAATCTTCGCGGCGTAGCTTCTCACCTCGGCTTGCGTCACTTCGACGACCAGCTTCGGCACCATCAGCGAGAGTCGCACGCCGACGGTGTAGCGATTCAGGCTGCTCTTGTCGGTCAGCGTGAAGGCTGTCGAATGCGTGGTGGCCGGCACATCGCCGCGCGCGTCGATGCGCATCCGTCCCACCGCGGCGTACGGCGTGATCGGACCGAATCCTTTGCTGAGGAAGACTTCCGCGCCGTACGTTTTCTCGTGGAAGACGTCAATGCCGGTGAGCGTCGAGTACGACAGCCGCAGCGCCAGCTCCGGCTTCAGCAAGCCGCCGCGAAGCAATGGCGTATCGAGCGCGCCGCCCCATGTCGCAATTCCGCTGTTCGAAACCTTCGCGTACGTCCCGGAAATCGTGCCGAAGCCGAAGCCTTTCGACGCCACAAGCCGAGGGACGCCGATGTAGCCGTGCGATGTGAACGTGTTTCCCTGCGGCACGGCGGCACGCCAGTATGCGGCGTTTTCGTCGATCTTCACGACCGTCGCGGCGATGCCTGCGTCGAATCCGAGGAGACCGCTGGCGCGGGCCGGCTGCACGGGCGTCGCGAAAATCGCCTGGCCGACGACGCGCGCAAACTCGCTGAAGTTCGCCTGGTTGACGAGTGTCGGATCGAACTGGACATCCTGCGCCGCTATCGGCAACGCGGCGAATGCGATCAGAAAAGCTGCGAGATGTAGTCGTTGCTCAAAAGGAAACCGGAAGGGGTGAAGGCCACGCGATTTCCCACCCGCCGCAGCCACCCGTCGCTCAAGCCTCGATCCATCCATGCGATTCCCTCCTCGCCACAAAGTCGTACAACGTCCGCATAGTTTATGCCCTCGGCCTGCCGCAGCCGGAGGAAGATGGTCTCGCGCCGCACCTCGCCCTCGCCGAGGACTTCCGCGAACTCCGGCTCGCGCTGCCCGGCAATGTAACGATGAATGTCGCGCGTGTTCGCGAAGCGACGATCGCCGATGAACGAATGCGCGCCGATGCCGAAGCCGAGGTACTGCTCGCGCCGCCAGTAGCGAAGATTGTGTCGGCACTCTTCGCCCGGCCGCGCAAAGTTGCTGATCTCGTACTGCGCGAGACCGGCGTCCGCGAATCGCTCGATGGCCATCGTGTAGAGATCGGCGACGAGGTCCTCGTCGGGAAGCGTCACGCGTTCGTCCTCAACCTGCCGCGCCAACGCTGTCCCCTCTTCGAGATCGAGCATGTAAAGCGAGACGTGGCCGGCGCCAGTGTCGATCGCGGTCTCCAACGTCTGTTGAAACGACTCCGCCGTCTGACGCGGCAACCCGAGGATGAGATCGAGACTCGTGCGAACACCGGAAGCCGTGGCGATGCGAACAGCGTCGAGCGCCTGCGCCCGTCCATGCACGCGGCCGAGGGGTAGCAGCTCGTCATCGTGAAACGATTGCACGCCGATGCTGATGCGGTTTACGCCGAGTGATCGCCAGAAGGCGACAGGGTCTTCACTCACATCTTCCGGATTGGCCTCGATGGAAAACTCTGCGCTGTCGTCGATCTCAAACCGCGCGCGAATTTGCTTCACGACGCGATCGAGGTTCTCCCGCGATGTCCGCGACGGCGTTCCACCGCCGAAGAAGATGCTGTCGACCCGCTCCCCATTCGAACGCGCGTCGATCTCCGCGATCAATGCCTCGGTGTACTGATCCTGCAGACGGATGTCCGTCGAAACCGCAAACGGACAATACGTGCAGTGAACGCGGCAAAACGGGAGGTGGATGTAAAGGCCGAGCAATTACTTTTCGTCTTCCGGAAGCTCGATATCTTTGATCTGATCGTACGGCACTGTAACCTGCATCTCGGCATCAGGGAGACCCGGAAGCACAGGATCGTCTTTCCTCTTCTCCGCGCTCATCCTCACGATTCTCGCAGATCGGGCGTCGCTATAATCGCCGCCGATGTCCGACGACACCGCAACAACGCCACCCCGCCGCGCGCGCCTTCTGTGGACGTTGCTCGGCGCCATGGTCGTGGTTGGGCTGGTGCCGCTGGTCGTCTCGCACTACTTCCTCATCCGCATCAATCGCGATTCCTTGGAGACGCTGGAGCGGAAGTATCTGACGCGGTCGGCGGCCGGGATCGCGACCGACATCCAGAACCTGCTGACGAACAATACGCAGCAGTTGACGAAGATCGCAGGCAACGTGCGGGCGTTGAAACGCGCCTTGCCGGCGGGCAGCGATCCGTTCGTCTACGCCGCGCAGACCGGCATGATCGCCGACTACATCACGCCCGACGGCGATCTCCTCGGCATGCGCATCGTCAATCGCGACGGGAAAGGCGCCGAGGCGAAGCCGGCGCAGCTCGATGCGGCGGTGGCGCAGGAGCTCGATCTCGCGCTGCAGGCCGCGCTCAAGGGTCAGGTGTACACCGGCACGTTCCAGTACGTCACCGCGGCGAACCAGCCGGCGGTCGTCATCGCCGTGCCGGTCGCGGATGACGGCGCCAACATCGGCGCCGTCGAAGCGATCGTCAGCCTGCGCCGGATCAGCGACCGCATCCGCGACGAAGGAAAGGGCGACGTCACCGCATTCGTCGTCAACCGCGGCGGCAAAGTTCTGCTGCACAGCGAGGCCGCGGTCGAGGTGCAGCATCCCGATTTTTCGTATCTGAAGATCGTTCAGGAGTTTTCGAAGGCGCCGGTCCATCTCACGATTCCGTACGACGACACGCGCGGCGGCGAGCGGACCACCATGCTCGGCACGGTCGCACCGGTGGCGGGCCGCGACTGGGGCGTGGTCGTGCAGAAGCCGGAAAAACTCGCCTACGCCTCGGTGTCGAAAATGGTGCGGGCCACGATCACCTGGATTTCCATCGCGCTGGCCGTGGCCATCCTCGCGGCGATCCTCTTCGCGTCCGGCATCGCGCGGCCCGTTCGCGAGCTGGCCGAACGGACGCGCGGGATCGCCAACGGCAACTACCACCAGCGCGTCGAATTGAAGACGCACAACGAGATCGGCGAGCTGGCCGAGAACTTCAACGCCATGTCCGGAGCGATCGAGAGCGCCGTCGAGCAGCTTCGCAAGGCCGCGCACGAAAATCATCTCCTCTTCATCAACGCCGTGCGCATGCTCGCCGCCGCCATCGACGCCAAGGATCCGTACACGCGAGGGCACTCCGAGCGCGTCGCGCGCTACTCCATCGCCATCGGCAAAAATCTCGCGCTCGGCGAGCAGGACATGCGCAACCTCCGCATCAGCGCGCTGCTGCACGACGTCGGCAAGATCGGCATCGACGACCGCATCCTGCGCAAGCCGGGCGCGCTCAGCGACGACGAATTCGAAGTCATGAAGGGACACCCCGCCAAGGGCGCGGCGATCATGAGCGGCGTCGCGCAGCTCATCGACATCATCCCCGGTATGAAGTACCACCACGAAAAGTGGAGCGGCGGCGGCTACCCGGACGGACTAACCGCGGAAGAGATTCCGATGCAGGCGCGCATCGTGGCCATTGCCGATACTTTCGACGCGATGACTACGAACCGGCCGTATCAGAAGGCGATGGAGTTGAACTACGTCGTCGAAAAGATCAAGAGCTTCGCGGGCACACGCTTTGATCCTCGGGTTGTCGACGCCTTCGCGAGCGCGGTCATGCGCGGCGACATCACCATCGACGAGCAAGTGCGGGGCGCCGCGTAGGTGAGCTTCCGCGACATCCTTGCCGAACTGCTGGAGACGACGCGCGGCGCGATCGGAGCGGCGTTTCTCGATTCCGAGGGAGAGAGCGTGGAGGTGGCGTCGGCGCGTCCGTTCGATACCGACGACCACGAACTGCGCGTCATCGGCGCGTACGCGGGCATCTTCCTTTCGCACCTGCGGCGCATCGCCGAGGCGACGGAAAGCGGCGGATCGAAACGGTTCAAGATCGACTTCGCCGCGAGCAGGATTTTCTGTTGCGAGCTCGCCGACGGCTACTACGTCGTCGCGGTCGTCGACGCCGCGGCAGTCGAAGGCACGGTGTGGCACGGACTGGAGCGATGCCGCGCGGCGCTGCTCGCGGAAATGTAGTGGCCGCGCACTTGCAAAACCGGAGAACGATGAATCGTACGATCGTGATGGCGATG
>JBAVBF010000247.1:0-3391 GCA_049586115.1 Thermoanaerobaculia bacterium
CTGCGGCACCGCGCGCGGACGGCAGCGGCCGGGCCGGACGAGCATCAGCGTCGCGCGTGCGTTCCTCACCGCCGGCGTACCGAGCGTCGCCGCCACGTTGTGGTCGATCGATGACACGCTCGCGGCCGAATTCTTCCCGCGCTTTCATACCTTCCTCGCGCAGCGACGTTCGCCCGCGGACGCGTTGCGCAAGACACAAATCGAGTGGATCCATCGGCCGGATCCGCCGCCGCGTATGTGGGCGGCCGTCCAAATCATCGGCAGATAACAAACGAAGGAGGTCGTAATGCCCTACAAGGTGCAATTCGTGGGATTGGTGTGTTTTTATCGCGAGGCGGGAACCCGTCAGGCCTTATTTCCGGACGGACGAGACCCTGGCGGCGGCATCGCGCCGCACTACCCCAAGCTCATCGTCGATCCGGACGCCGTTCAATCGGCAGCCGGGTGGTCGGACGACGAGCAAACCGAACGCGGAATCTACGCGTTGCCTGAATGCGATCTCGCGCTGGAAGCGGCCGATGTCCCCGGGACGCTGGACACCTCGCAGCACGACGGCCTGCTGCCACAGCTCCAACGCATCGATCCGAACTTCGAGATCGATCCCGAGACGGCGCAGGCGGTCGTACGGCTCCGGCTGCGCAACGGTGCACTCAGCGCGCACACCGTCCCTGGCGGCAGCGCGATCGTCTCGCAGATGCTCGTGCCGCACGATGATGCGATCACCATCGACGTGAATCCGCGCGACGGTTCTGCGCCGCGCTCACTGCGGCTCGCGCCCGGCACGGAGATCGTCCTCGGCAATATGGCCGAGCACGGGATCTATGACCGCACGCTCGCCGACGACGACCGCCACTTTCTGATCTACGCGAAGCTGAGCAGCCGCCCGGTCACTTTGCACGAGCCCGAAGCCGTTGCCGCCGTCGGAACGCTGGAATCGAGCCACTGGATGTTCGCCGCCGCCGCACCGATCAATCTGAGCATCAGTTGCTCGAACACGGGCTGCTGTTCTCTTTGAACGGTTGCCGCCGGCGGCAGGCCCTGCGGCCTTACTCGTCCATTTGCCGGCGGGCCGCCGATGCGAATTCTTTCATCGCCTCGGATTGCGTGAACGCAGGCCTTCTGATCAGCGCGAACAACCAACGGCGCATGAAACCGCCACGCGCCGCTGCCAGCGTGCCGAAGAGCCCCTCCAGCGCTTGGCGGAACTGCGGCGCGGGCGCGGCCTTCGTGACCCAGCGGATCAGACACTCCGCGAGACGGCTTTCGAGCAGTTCCTGAACGTCGACGGCGATCGACCGGTTGTTTCCAATCGCACTGTAGACATCACAAAGGAACGCGGCGAGTTCGTGCTGGGACTGCCGGCTCGCAGCCGCCGCAAAGATGATGGCATTGATCTTCGAGCCATCGCCGCCGTCGACCGTGCGAGCGAATTTTTCCAGTGAGTCGGCAATGCCGCCGTCGATGAGGAACATGTACGGAACAAGCAGGCGCATCTCGTCACCGCCGACCGAAACCCAGTCGCGCATCGCCGTGAGCGCCTGCACGTCATCGCTGCAGAGGCGGGCGATGGCGTATTCGAGCGGCCCCGCGATGCGATCGCAGCTCGCAACGTCGGCCAGGCCGAGCTCGAGATCAGAGTGACCGCGCTCGCGCGCCTCGTCCAGCGCTTTCTGCGATCGCGCCGCCGCCTGCTCACGATTGGCGGTATCGACCTCGACAAAGTGCTCGTACGCGCGCGCAAGAGCGGGCATGCAGTGATGGGCCGCGATCTCGCGCAACGGCACCATCGGTTTGGCGTCAGGGTACGTCCCGAGCTGCGAGTATGCGTCGATCACCGTCATCAGACGCGCTGCCGCCATGTCGTCCAGTGATTCCGACGTCACCTCCGCGATGTCGGATAGCGCGCGGAGAACCGTGGCGCGATACCGCTCATCGCTGGCGCCGAGCGCCCCGCGAACGAGCTGTCCAAGCAGCGGCCGTAGCCAGTCCTCGGATTCCGCCACCCATTCGCTCTCGGCCGCCAGGAGCGGCAAACTGATTTCGGGCGGATCAATCGAGCCGATGCTGCCGAGGGTGTACGCGGCGAGACAACGGAGCGAATCCGGAATGTCGGCTCTCTCCGCTATGCCGCGTAGAAACGGCGCGAGCATCAAAAGCACGCGGCGGTGGTGGTCGATCAGTGCCTTCCGGATCCGGCGTCCGCAGGTCGGATCGGTGAATGCCACCACGTCACGAGCACCTGACGCATCCTTACGGAAGACTGCTTGACAGCGGGTAAGGAGCGGCTTGTCGCTCAGCCAGGCTGTGGAGGGGCGCTGTCCGCGCGCGCCCATCAGGCCGGGGCGTCTGATTTTAAGCTGCGGAATCAGCTCTTGATCGCCTTTGATATGACTCGTCAACAAGCGACGCAGACGCTCAAATGCAGACCATGGCAGCGGCTCCTCGGCCGTTTCCGCCATCGCCAGCGTAAGCGCGAAACACCAGGCGTCGACATCTGTCTGCAGATCATCCAGCAGCGAAGGCGAAACCGACGCGTGGCGTTCGAGCACTGCGTCGAAATGCTCGGCGCCGCCCACGTAGTCGTCGATCATCGACGCCACACGGGGAATCGTTTGTAGTTTCGCTGCGATGAGGTCGCGACGTTCGCGGATCTCATGCAGCTTCTCCTTCGGTCCGTCCGGCTGTGACTCCAGCCAGGCCAGCTTGCGCTCCATCGCCGTCGCGACCAGCTCGGGCCAGGGAGCCACTTCGAAAGCGCTCACGCGCAACCGGTCGCGGAACGCGTTCATCTGCGCGCGTGACGTGGTGAAGATGAAGTAAGCGTCGTTCGCCGCAAGCGACGTTCGGAGTTCCTCCCATGCTGCGGAATCGGAACGGAAGAAATTGAGGAGATCCTTGTGGCCGTATTCGAACGCGTCCTCGAAAATCGTGACGCGATTGCCGAATTTACCGTCCGCGGCGAGCTCACGCGGCAGGACGCGGACGCCGCTCTCCAGCGCACCGACAACGTACGTCTCCTGCGTGAGCTTCTTTCGCGCCGCCAGTTCAGCGGCGAGGTACTTCGCCACCGTACCTTTTCCGCTTTGCGCCGCGCCGCTGATCAGGACTACCCGCTGCTTCTCCAGCGCCGGCTGGACAGAGGCAGCAAAGTCGGGATCGATCGTGACAACGGCGCGCAGTTCCCGTTCAGCGCCGTCCCCCAGCCGAGACGCGAGAGCTGCCGAGAACATCACATCCGGCGCCGCAAACTGATTGAGGACGTTTGCAATCGTGGTCGCCCCGGAAGCGTTTGAACCGATCACAACTTTGAGTGCGGCAGGGCGATCGATCCGTTTGTCGGATCCCTCCCCCACCTGGTCCTTAATGATCGGGATTCTCGCGCCGGCCGCCG
>JBAVBF010000248.1:0-1751 GCA_049586115.1 Thermoanaerobaculia bacterium
GCATTGCCCACGGCGAAGGAGAAAGAGCCGGTATGATTAACGACCAAACTGTCGAAAAGCCGCGCGGCACCTGTATTTCGTCTGCGGGGATATAATTGCGCTGCAGACATCTCACTGAAGCCCGAAATGCTAAGCATGGTCCTACTCCTCAAACAGGATGCGCTTAGTACCTCTCCCAGCATTAGGGGGTCGGTATTCCTATCAGTGTCGATTTTCGGATACAATACCCATCATTTTCGCCGTATGTGCGAATTTATCGAGGTGTTGTATGCGGGGTCGTAAAACTTCTCTGGTTGTCTTGCTGACCGAGCACGAACAGCAGCAACTTCAACGGTGGGCGCGCTCGACATCTTTACCCGCCGGATTGGTCACACGAGCGCAGGCTGTACTCTTCGTAGCACAAGGGATGCCCCTCAGCCATACCGGCAAGGCGGTAGGATTGACAGAACGCCACGTACGTCAATGGGTCCAGCGTTTCCAAAAAGAGCGGCTAGACGGACTATCGGATCGACCAGGACGAGGGCGCAAGCCCTCTTTTTCCCCCTGAGATCGACAACCATATTATTAAACTGGCCTGTGAACGCCCCGATCCTTGTGGACGTTCGCTCTCGGTCTGGGATTGTGAGCAGATCGCTCAGCAGTTGATCCGAGAGAAACTGGTAGTAAGCATCAGCCGAGAAACGGTGCGCCTGCGTTTGAAGCGCAACCGTCTCAAGCCCTGGCGCTATAAGATGTGGCTCTCCGCCAAGGTGGTTCGCGATGCGGCCTTTGCCGAACGGGTGCGCGAGATCTGTGACCTCTATACCCGGCAACTGGCGGAGGACGAATGGGTGCTTTCTCTGGATGAGAACACCAATCTGCAACCCAGACCCCGCCTTTGTAAGACGCTTGGGGCCCTGCCGGATTGTCCGGTGCGCGTCGAGCATGAATATCGCCGCGCGGGTGCGCTTAATCTCTTTGCTGCCTTCGATACGCGTACGGGGCAGGTCTTGGGTTATACGGCGGATCGGAAGCGTCAGGCAGAGTTTATCGCTTTCTTGGAGCAACTCGACGCTCAGATACCGGCAAGTATTCGCGTGGTGCATGTCGTTTTGGACAATTTGCGGATGCATACGGGCAAGCAGATACAGGAATGGTTGCGTAAGCATCCTCGTTTTGTGTGGCATCACCCTCCGGTGCATTGCTCCTGGATGAACCAGGTGGAGCAATGGTTCAGTATTCTCAAGCGCCAACGTCTGCGCATTGTGGACTTCGACAGTAAGGCACACCTGACCGATCACATCCTGGCATTCATAGCGCAATGGAATGAGCGGGCGCATCCTTTCCGCTGGACGAAGCGCTCTTTTGAGAAGATCTTGGCCAAATGCCAACAAAACCAGACCAAAGCGCCTTCACTGGAGATGGCGGCATGATTTCCGACCCTGCATTACTGGGAGAGGTACTTAGCGAGGCCGTGACCGGATGGCGGCCGGGTGACAAGATCATCCTGACCGCCACGATCCGGCAGTCGAAAGAGAAGAAGACCTTCCGGCCCAGCGTCCGCGACAGCACGCAGACGGAGGAGCGCACGGTCGTGTCGGTCGAGGGCGACCGGGTCACGCTGGACATGCCCCTTGCCTACAACCACATCGCCGAGGGCGCTTACCGCGGCGACGTCGCGAACTTGAGCCGCAACGTCATCGTCGAATCGGCCGATCCCGATAGGGCGCGCGGCCATACGATGTACCATCGCAGCTCGCGCGGCTCCATCT
>JBAVBF010000249.1:0-2983 GCA_049586115.1 Thermoanaerobaculia bacterium
GCGCATCCGCGCGACGAACGGCGATCGGTCGCAATCGTTCCGCGCGCAATTGCAGATCGATAACAGCAATCGCATGTTGCTCACGGCCTACACGCCGCTCGGCACGACCGCAATCCGCCTCTACGCCGATGTCTCCGAGGTCACATTCATCAACGACCTCGAAGGGACGTGGTGGCACGGCACCGCCGCCGATTTCGCCAATAGTTTCGGTTTCTTCGGAACGACGTCTCCGTGTTCGATGGCGCTACTGATCGCGGGCCTGCCGACCGAGGGTCCGATCGCCTACGACTACGCTACTGCCGGCCTGTCGCGCGCGAATGTCGGTGATGTGGCCGTCACGTACGAGCCGCCGTCGTATCCACCGAAGAACATCTCGATCGTTCGTGGTGGACAGAAACTGCAGATCGAAACCCTCGAATCCGCGATGACGACGGCCAGCGTCGCGAAACCGTCGGCGCCGGGCGGATACCGCTGCTGCGTCGCGCCACGGCTGTAAACGCGCGTTCGAACGCTGCACGAACTTTGTGGTGGCCGCATTCGCGCCGCCAGTCCACGTCGGCGTAGCCGGCATAAGAACCGTAGCCCACGTCTTCAGACGTGGGGTTCGAAGACGGCGAGATTTTGTGAGCCCGCTTCAGCGGGCGAGAGAAGCCTTCTATCGCGCGCCAAGGCGCGCTCATGAACTCGATGCCGTCCGCGGACCCACGCGTGAACGCGTGGGCTACGGTTCTTACGCCGGCTACGCCGACGATGGTTTCGCGCGATACGCCGAACTTCGTATGTCATCCTTTGCGCGATGCGCGTCAACGCCTACGCGAAGATCAACTGGTCGCTTCGAATCACCGGCAAGCGCGCGGATGGTTTTCACGATCTCGAAACGCTTTTCCAGACCATCTCGCTTCACGACACGCTGACCTTCGAGGATTCGGATCGCCTCTCGCTCACCTGCGACGATCCGACAATTCCCGTCGACGAGCGGAACCTCGTCATTCGCGCCGCTGCGAACGCGCCTGTAGCGATCGCGTTGCACAAGGAAATCCCCGCTGGCGGCGGGCTGGGTGGCGGCTCATCGGATGCCGCGGCGACGCTGATCGCACTCGGAAGACCTTCACCCGAAGTTGCGCTGTCCCTCGGCTCCGACGTTCCGTTCTTCCTGGTCGGCGGGACAGCCTACGCGGCCGGCCGCGGCGAGATCCTCACGCCGCTGCCGCGCGTAGCGGGCATCCCGTTACTGTTGCTGATGCCGCAGGAGCGCGTCCGCACGGCGCGCGCATTCGGAATGCTGCGGTCATTTTCGCCGCCGCTCGGCATCGAACGCTATCGCGCGATGATCGAAGGCGACTTGCTTTCACACGCCGCGGAACTGGTCAACGATTTCGAGGAGCCGATCTTCGCGCTGCTTCCGTCGTTGCGAGTTTTAAAAACGCGGCTCTACGAAGAAGGAGCGGCGTGGGCAGCGATGTCGGGATCGGGCTCCACGATCGTCGGCGCATTTCGAAGCGCCGCGGATCGCGACGCCGCGCGCGAGCGATTTACGAACATCCGCGCAGTCGCAGCCGAAACCACGTAAGCGATCACCACATCGGTTTGTTCGGCGGCGGATCGAAATCGAACGATCCCAGCAACAGCCAGCGGCGCGCTTCCGCTTCGCGGCCGGGGCGGCCGAGGAGCGGAGTGGTGTAGTGCCAGAACGGGAGGCGATAGACGGCGATGCCGCTGTGGCCGCTCACCTCGTGACTCGCGGAGAGGAAGCCGTGGTCCTCGTAAACGAGTTGCTGCGAGCGCACCGCGTCGTTCGAAAACATGATGTGCAGATCGACGAAGCCGTTGCGCGCCTCGGCGCTTTCAGGATGGTGATCGTTGTGCGGTCCGCTGTAATCGCCCTGCTCGTAGCAGATCACCTGCCGCCCCCAGTGGCCCTGCTCGACCGGCATGCCGACGATCGATTCAGCGAAGAGGCGGAACGACTCCGAGCGCATCATCTGCGCCAGTCCAATCGCGCGTGCCGCGTCGAGCGCGAACGACTTGCGCGAATTCAGCGTGGCCGTCTTCACGCGCACCGTTTTTTTTAATGAGTCCGTGTAATTCTTCTTCATCGACCCGATCCATTCGCGGGGGATCGGCGTCTCCATCCGCCTGATGACCGGATAAATGGCGCGGTCGAGTAGTGCGATGCACTCCTTGGCCACGCGCTTGTCGATGACGTCGTCGAATACGACGATCGGAGTGGCGCGCTTCTTTCGAAAGACGTCGAGGCGCGGCGGGTTCGACAGCAACTGCTGCCCGCGCTTGTTCAACAGGTCCGCGAATTCAGACGGAAAGGCATCCATGCGCGAAATTGTCGCAGAACGGGAAGATACTTGACTAGTCAACTAATGATCGATTAATCTCCGGCCCGTGTCGCCGACCATCGTCCGAGAGCTCAAGCAGAAAAAGCCCTTCCCTTCCAAAGCGGAGGAAGCGGCCGTGACGCTTCTCCGCACCGCCGACGTCATCCGCCGTTTCATCGGCACCGTCATCGAGCCGCACGGCATCACCAGCCAGCAGTACAACGTGCTGCGCATCCTCCGCGGCGCGGGAGAGCGCGGATTGCCGACGCTGGAAATCGCCGAGCGGATGATCGAGTCAACGCCCGGTATCACGCGCCTCATCGATCGTCTCGAGACGAAGAAACTCGTCTCGCGCGAGCGCTGCCTCACCGATCGCCGCCAGGTCTTCTGCCGCATTACTCAATCCGGCCTCTCGCTGCTCAGCGCACTCGACGCGCCGGTGGTCGAAGCGGCCGGCAATGTCCTCAGCGTTCTGAAAAAAACCGAGCTCGCGAGCCTCATCGACCTACTCGACAGGACCCGCGCGCACAGTAACCAGCAGTTCATCGAAAGGAGACGTACCCAATGAAGTTCCGCACCCTCGCAGTTGTAGCATTCGTCATCGCCGCTTCATCGCTCTTCGCCGACACGTTCGTCGTCGACAAGGCGCATTC
>JBAVBF010000250.1:0-5348 GCA_049586115.1 Thermoanaerobaculia bacterium
CACGATTCGGCGTCTCATCAAGCTCCCCTTTGGATGAACTCGAAGGAAAGACACGGAGACGTTGCGTTTGTGGCGCGGCCCACAAAAAACTCTGGCCGGTGTCATTCTCACCAAGTGAAGAGCTGGAAACCGCTGGCTCTCGGAGCCGTGCTACTCGGAGTCGCCACGGCGACTGTCGTGGTGCCGTTCGCGTTGCGCGGGGCGCGCTCGGTGCGTTTGCTGATGGACACGCCGCGCAACGCCAGTACGCGATTCGACCGTCGGCAGTCGGCGGCGTTGTTCGTCGGCGTGCATAGCTTTTCCGGCGACTCCATCGACCCGGTGCCGTTCGCCGTCGACGATGCGGTTGATCTCGCGTACGTTTTCGCGCTCGAGCGCCGCGTCAGCCTCGTGCCTCCGCGCCGCGTCGCACTGGTGTTATCCGGACAGCCGGTGAAGGATGAGTCGAAGGGCCGTCTGCGCGAGCTGCGCAATGCCGGCGCCGACGTGAGTTATCGCACGGGCGCTTCTGACATTCTCGAGGCGCTGCACGAACAGACGGCACTTGCGGGTCGCGACGGATTGCTCATCGTCTCCATTGCCTCGCACGGCTTTCTCCGCGACGGCAATGGATACATCCTCGGCGCGAAGTCCGTCATCCGTGATCCGGCGACGATGTTCTCCATCACCGACATGCTTGAGACGATCGCGTCGTCGCCCGCACAACGTTCGCTCGTCTTCGTCGACGCCTGCCGCGAACGAATGGTGAAGGGACGGCGTGCCGTCGTTGCAAACGCGATGAGCACCGCGCCGCCGCTGGTGCGGCGCCTGGGCCGGACGCATGGACAGGCTGTTTTCTACGCGGCAGCCGCCGGCGAATCGGCCTACGACGACTTCGTAGCGCGCAATGGAGTCTTCACGAAGGCGGTCATCGGCGGGGTCACGTGCGGCGCGGCGAAGCCCGGCGGCTTGGTTACGGCGGATACGCTCGCCAGCTACGTCGAACGCAGCGTCCACGCTTGGATTCGCGACAATCGCGATCCGAACGTCGGCTCGGCCACGCAGTCAAGCATCGACGGCGAAGCGCGCAACATGCCGCTGGCGCAGTGCTGGGGCGCTCCTCCCGTTCCGCTGCGCGTCACCGCCGGCGGATCGACCATTCGTGCGTTTTCCGGGAAGAATGAACAGCTCTGGCAACACGACGCCGGCAGCGTGGTGACGCGGTTCGAGGCCGTCGATCTCGATGCGGACGGCAGGAGCGAAGTCGTTTTCGCCACGCACGACGCACTCGGCGTACTTGACGACAACGGCAAGCCGCTCTGGTCAGCACGCGAACCGATGACGCTGACGTCGTTCGTCACCTGCGAGCGCTTCCGCCAGCACACGAACGAAGTAGTCGCACTCTGGAACGGCGAGCACGCGTCCTGCCTCGCCGTCTACGATGCGGCCGGCTCTCGCATCGGCGCGTTCGACGATGGCCGCCGGATCGAGCGCGTCGCGATCGCACGTCCCACGAAACTTTCCGCACCGAAGATCATCGCAACGTCGGGCAATCTCGTGCTCGTCTTCAGCGCGAAGAAGCTCGCCGCCGGAAAGCCTCTCTGGATGGGTCGGATCTCGAGCAACATCGCGTCGCTCGAATTCGTCGATGCCGACGGCGACGGCAAGAGCGACCTCGCCTTAACGCCCGCCAGCGGCGCCAAGGTCTTCGTCGACTTCAACGGCCACCCGATCGGCTCCCGTTCCAGCGCGCGCTTCAAGCGGCTGAGTGCGGGATCGCTGCGTTAGATCAGCCGACGCCTTGGTCCCATCCTCGAGCCTATCTCCGTGTCTGGAGTCGCAGGGTATGTGAACGGAGTATGCAGCAGGCACTGGCATTCGGCCGCTGTCACATTTTCTCGAGGACTGCACAGATGAAACGATGCGCTGTAATGCCTCTCGTCTGACAGACGGCGCCCCTATTGCGGCCGTCATCGCGCCGGGGTGTTCCAGCGGCCCTGCGGATCACCGTTGAGCGTGAAGGCAGCCCACTGGCGCGGATCTGGATATTCGCCATGTAATAGTTGCAGTTGCGCAAACCGCAGCGCGTCCGCGGCGGAGCTCCTGTGGAGGAGACGATCGTAGAAGTAGTTCATGAGCGCCGCTGCGGCGTCATCGCCGATTTCCCACAGCGTCGAGATCACGCCGGGAGTGCCGGCGTAAAGCAGTGCTCTTGTCAAACTCACGATCTCGTCGCCGGCGCTGACTTTGCCGAGGGCGGTCTGACATGCGGATAGGACGACGAGATTCACGCCCGTCAGGTCGACATCCGAAAGAATCTCATGGACTTCGAGACTGCCATCACTTCCATCGCCCTCGGCCAATGCGAGGCGGCTGAAAAGCGGTGTATCGGCGTCGTAGAAACCGTGCGCGGCAATGTGCACGAGATCGACGTCACCCTTCAGCTGATACAGAAGACTTTCCTTGGCTGCGGCCCCAACCATCGGCGGCGAGTGCAGGCGGGCACCGACCATCATCGCCTCACGCATCGCGCCGGGCAGTTCGGGCGGGACGCCGGCAGGCGCGCCGATCACCAGAGCCTTCCCTTTCATCGGCGTCTCCTTGTCGCGCAGGAAGCGGATCGAACTGGCGCTTGGCGCGTAGGCAATCGTGTAGTCCTCGATCAGATACCGCTTGGTGCGTGGATCGCGAAACGCGCCAAACGACAGGTAGTGCAACACGCCGTGCGGCACGATGATCAAGCGGGAATTGTGGATGTGAGCCCGAAGCGGTGCGAAAAGCTGTTCGTACAACTCCTCGACGGTCGCTGGCTCGCAAGAACTGTCGAGCAAGCGGACACCGCGGCCGCTGGCGCTGAACTGCTTCGCGTTACATCTGGCACGTTCGAGAGCCTTCGGGCCGACCGGTAGCGAGACGTGCTGCAACATCGTCCGATCGAGCACCCAGGCGTACGCGGCGTTCTCGGTGGTGAAGTAGCTGACCAGGGTAGTGTTCGCAGGAAGCGCGTCCCGAAGGGTATCGAGCTGCAGCGGTTCGACGGTCGTCATCTCCGCATATTCGGGGTTGGTGGCCTTGACCCGCGTCATCAGCGCCTCGTATCGCCGACGAGCCTGGCGAATATCGTCGTCGAGCTGTCGAGACGGCCCAAGGCGGGCCTGCTGCTGCCATTGCATCATCTGCATGCGCAGCGTCTCGGCTTCCTGCGCCGGAAACGTGTTCTCCGTGCCGCGCGGCGACACGTGGACGTTGCCCATCATCTCGAGAAACACACGCGCGCGCGCACGCTCGGAGACCGCAAATGCCTCCTCGTAGCGGCCGTGCTTGACCAGCAGTTTGATGAGCACTACGAAGGTCGAGGATGACCAGGTGTCGCCGGCGGGGTTGCTGAGAAACGCATCGGCGCGAGCGTCCCCGGCCGCGGCATCGATCGCGTCGATCGCCTTGCGGAAATAGGCGATCCCTTTCTCGTCGTCACCCTCCTTGACATAGGTCCCTCCGATCACCACCAGGGCGCTGGCGCGATGCTTTGAGTTCGGACCGAGCGCGAGGCCCTTCATCGCAAGCTCGCGAGCGAACGGAAGCTCACGACCTTCGCTGAAGAGAGCGGCCGCCTGAAGGATCTCGACTGTTCCGGGAGCCAGCATCCCGCTCCGGGCGGGCCCTTGCGGATCGGCAGGGACGGACCCCATGATCCTGGCCATGAGCTGATTGAGATGTTCCGCGCCAGGGATGCTCAGGGCATCAGGCATCCGTGACCATTGGTCAACAGCTTTTTGGAGGTCCGCGAAAGAAATCTCGTCTTTTAGAAACTTCCGGGTGGACTCGATCAGGTCGATGGTCGCGACCTCAAGACAACGGTCGTCCTTTTCTGCGAGCTGCCGTGCTCTCTCCAACAAAGGGCGGGCGCTATCGTCCGCGGCGAGCAGGATGTAACTCATCGCCAGATTGCCCAGGAGCACCGGTTCGCCGAAGGGATCATTCGCTTTGGCGAGAGCCTCCAGCGATTTTTCCAGGTCCGCGGCTGCCGCTCCGTAACGGCCACGGGTCATGTTCATCATCTGACTGCTTAGATCAATGGAGACCTGCAGGTTGAAGTATTCGTTCTCCTCGGCCAGCGCTCTCGCCTGAGCAAATGCCTTTTCCGCCGCAGCGAACCGGCCGCCCCTGGCGAGCGTCTCCGCGCGACGCTTGAGAACGATGGCCTCGAATTCGGGACTCTTCTCCGCGCGCACGAGTTCCAGCGCGCGATCGTTCCACGCCAAAGCGTCATCGACCCGGCCGCTGCGCATCTCGACTTCGGCGAGCTCGCCGAAGATCTCGACCTTCAGGCGTTTCGGAGTGAAAAGTCCCACGGGCCGCGGCACCTTCAGGCTTTCGAGCGCGCTCCCATAGCTCTCTCGTGCCTCGTCCAACCGCCACTGTCGCCGGCGCAGATTGCCGATTTGGAAATCGATCGGCGGATCGACTCTGCCGTTAAAGATCGATCCTACGTTCTTAGCGCGCTGCAGTTGCGTCTCGGCCCTTTCGAGCTCGCCGATCTGAACGAATTCAGCGCCATAGCCCGTCCTCGTAAAAACCTCGAGAAGCGCCAGCACGATCGGTTTGGCGATCCCTTCATACTCCGCGGGCGGCACTCCTACGACAGGACCGACGACCATGAGCGCGTCGATGTCAAAAGGTGCGGACGACGACTTCGCCTTTTCCAGCATGGCGAAGGACTTTTCGTAAAACGCGAGAACCTGGTCGGACTGGGCTTCGCGCAAGCGCTCGTGCTCGGCGAGCATCCAGTAGGCCAGCCACGCACCGATGTAGTCGCCAGAGCCTTCGAGGCGGGTCGTTGCCTCGCCAAAATGCACCCGGGTGTTTTGTGTGTCGCCCGCGTTCATATCGACCAGGCTGAGAAAGAGCCAGGCGATCCCTTCGCGCCTCGGGTCGCGAGCCTCCCGGTATGCGGTCACCGCCTCGTTGATCTGCACGCGCAGTTTGCCGAAGTCGCGCGAGGGCCAGCGCATCATGATCCTCTCCAGCCGGTCGTCCGCACTCGCGTCACGCGTGCCCGCTATCGCGAGCAGCAGAATCGCGACTAGGACCTGGTAGCGACAACGGGTATTCATCAGCACCTCATCGAGACACCATTTCGAAGCAACTGTGGTCGAATCCCCACATTTTTTTAGCGAGCGTGTCTACACCTCCATCGGAGGGTCTTATGAAGGTACGCAATTACGTCGCGCTGCTCGTCGGTCTTCAACTTCTTTTCGGGCTGCCGCTGGCTGCGGCTGCACAAGCGCCTCCGGCCAGGTCCGAAGCGGCGTTTTCCAACAAAGACGTGATCAAGCTCGTGAAGCTGGAACTTGGTGACGACGTTGTCA
>JBAVBF010000251.1:0-3092 GCA_049586115.1 Thermoanaerobaculia bacterium
CACGATTCACCTCGGAAGATCGATTCGAGATCGGCGGTTCGCCGGCGCACGTCGATGACGCCCGCACCAGTTCCCACAATCCGCGTCACGAGTTGCGCGACTTCACCCTCGGACGCGACATTCGCGAGAACGACGTCGTTCGTCGGAGGAACGCCACCAACCGCCGCCGCAATCGTGGCGGCGTCGTACGAGCCGGCCAGCAGCGTGACGGCGATGGTGATCTTTGCGACCTCGCGCAACGCTTCGTCGCGTGCGATGACGCCGTCCTTGAGGAACAGCACGCGATCGCAGACTTTCTCGATCTCGGCCAGTTGATGCGAATTCAGCAGGACCGCCGCGCCGCGCGCTTTCTCCTCGGCGATGAGATCGCGCACGAGAAAGACGCCATTCGGATCGAGACCGGAAGTCGGCTCGTCGAGAAAAAGAAAATCGGGATCGAGCATCAGCGCCTGCGCCATGCCGATGCGCTGCAGCATGCCGCGCGAGTATTGCGACAACCGCTTGTCGCTGGCGTCCGTTAGCGCGAGCCGCGCCAGAAGCTCGTCGACCCGAGCCTTGACGCGATCGCGCGGAACGCCCGCGAGGCGCGCCATGTAGCGGAGGAATGCGCCACCCGAGGCGCGGCGATCGAAGTTCATCCGCTCGGGCACGAAACCGGTGCGGCGGCGGACATCGAGGTCATCGTTCGAACGGCCGTCGATCGTGATCGAGCCGGTGTCGGCGTTGAGGAATCCGACGATGCACGACATCAGCGTCGTCTTTCCCGCGCCGTTCGGACCGATCAGGCCGACCACCTCGCCCGGCGCGATGGTGAGATCGATCCCCTTCAACACCGGACGCACTTTTCCGAGCGGACGATATGCCTTGGTCAACGCTTCGACGCGGATACCGTTCATTGCTGGCGCTTCCGCAATCCGCTCACGATCTCGTCCATCTTCGCGCGATGAAACGCGTCGATGGTCCGCTGCAATTCGTTCTCGGGCGTGGCCGAGAGGTCTTCGTTGTAGACCTTCTTCAGCGCGCCGGCGAGGTAGACCTTGGTTTCGACGCGCCAGTTCGGACGCGCGAAAAACTCAGTCTGCACGGTGAGCTTTTTCGGACCCACGTCGAACGCGTCCAGACGCCCCATAGGTTCCTGCTGCGGATCCGGCATTGGTCTCGATGATAGCAGGGCGGTTGATAGCAAAAGAGAGACGGCTCACGCGGAGGCGCGGAGACGCGGAGGAAAAAGGGTCGTTCTCCGCGTCCCCGCGTCTCCGCGTGAAACGCTTTCTGTCCAAACTCACGCAAATATCGCCGCCGAGTTGTCCCAGAGGATCTTTCGCTCGACTTCAACGCCCAGTCCGAGCGCAAGAAAGTCATCGACATTTTTCCGCGGCGACACGACACCCGGCGATGGCCAGTCGGTGCCCCAAAGGATTTTGTCCGCGAGATCGGCGACGCGCGGAACGTAGCGCAGCAGCGCCTTCGGCGGGATGCCGGAGATGTCGAGACGGACATTCGGATGACGCCGCGCCAGGAAAAACGCCGTCTCGCCGTGCAGGGGACGTCCCGCGTGCGCGAGGATGATCGGCAGGCGCGGAAAATCGTTCGCGACGTCATCGATCGGCATCGGATCGGCGAAGACGTTGCGCGCACGCGGGAAGACCGACGTGCCCGTGTGAAACATCACCGGCACCTGCCGCTGCTCGCACTCGCGATAAATCTCGGCGAGCTGCCACAGCTCGCCGAGGTACGCATTGGGCGAGAAAAGCTGGTGCGGCGGATGAATCTTGATCATGCGGATGCCGAGGTCGAGAACGCGGCGGATCTCGTCGCGCACGTTGATCTCGTGCAGCGGATTCACGGAACCGACCGGCAGCAAACGATCGCGATGATCGCGCGTGAAATTGGCGATCCAATCATTCGTTTCGCGCGTGAAGCCCATGACGTCGGGCGACACATAGTTGATGCAGCAGATCCGCTCCACCCGCTCGGCATCGAGAAAGCGGACGACGTTATCCGCCGACGCCAGCACATCCTTCGCGTTCGCATGCGAAGGATCGTCGATCATCGACATCACTTCCGGCTTGAGCATCGCCCACGGCTGGATGTGAACGTGAACGTCGAACACGCGCACGGTCACGCGAGCATCACCAGTCGCATGCAGACTGCCGTGTCGGGACACGCGCCCTGCAATTCCGTCGATGCGAGCAGCTGCGGATGGATTTCATCGCGGTCGATCGGTTTGAATCCGCGTTTGGCAAAATACGGTTGCGCGATCGTCGTGAGCAGGTAGAACTCGCGGATGCCGCGCGAGGCAAGGCGATCGAGAAGTTGCCGGACGATGCGCCGTCCGATCCCGCGGCCGCGATGCGAATCGGCCACGGCCACCGATCGGATCAATGCTGCGAATTTGTACGCCTCGGCACCGCCGCAGCCGACGATCGAGTCACCCTCACGCGCGACGATGAAGGTCTTCCAGTGATCGTCGATACCGCTGGTCGGCAGATCGTTGGTGATGAGGAGCCGGCGAATGACGGGAAGGTCGGCCGCGATGGCGCCGCTGATCTCAATCTCGCCGTCACTCATGGCGATCGAGGATAGCAATGACACTCGCCGCTGTCACGGAAGCGTTCGTTCCGTTGCGCCGCCGCGAGGGATCCAATGAAAAGGCCGCGCGGTTGCGCGGCCTTGCAGTGAAAAGCGAAATCGATCGTCAGTGGCGGCTGCCGCTGGACGAATCATTCCTGTTGCTCTTGCTGTCCCACGAGTCGCTGCCGGTCGACTTGTCGCCCGACGAACGGTTCGGAGACTTGGAACTCTCGTAGCCTGACGATCCAACGTTGCCGGTGCGGCTGTTGGGGTCGTTGAGATTCTCGGAGCGGCCGATGTTCTGGCCGAAGTCGGCGGACGAGTCGCTCTTGTTTTTGCCGCTCTGCGAAGAGGTGTTGCGGTTGACGTCGCCAGCCGAGGTTGACTCAGTGTTCCTGCTCATCTTGTCGCGTTCACGGTTTTCCATTTGCTTCTCCTTTCGGGCGCGTTGCCCGGGTTATTTGTAGTGCAATGACGATGCCTTCTCCGTCGCTAAACTGCTGAGCCAATTACACGCT
>JBAVBF010000252.1:0-3790 GCA_049586115.1 Thermoanaerobaculia bacterium
CGGTTCAACAGTCAACGATGCCTTTCGGGGGCCGGGCGTGACCAGGTCTCTTCCCTGGTGGATCAGAGACTTCCTCTGGCTGGCCCTTTTCGTCGCCGTCCTGATCGGACTCTCGTACGGACTCGAAGCCATCCCCATCGCCGGCATCGCGTACTACAACCGCATCCTCGTGATCATGGGGATCAACATCACGCTGGCGGTGTCGCTGAACATCATCAACGGACACGCCGGGCAGTTCTCGCTCGGCCATGCCGGATTCATGGCGGTCGGCGCGTATTTTTCGGCCTATCTGACCTTCTACCACTTCGCGCCGCGGCTCGAGAAAATGCCCGAGGGGACGCAGCAGTGGTTGATGCAGAACGTGTATCTCGTCGTCGCCGTGCTTTGCGGCGGATTGCTCGCTGCGCTGGCGGGATACGTGGTCGGACTTCCGTCGCTGCGTTTGCGTGGCGACTACCTGGCCATCGTCACGCTCGGATTCGGCGAGATCATTCGCGTCTTCATCCTGAACATCGACAAGATCGGCGCAGCGCGCGGCTTCAGCGGCATCCCGCATTGGAGCAACTTCTTCTGGGTCTTTCTGGCCGCCGGCATCACGATCGTGATCTCGTGGCGGCTGGTCGGCTCATCGGTCGGCCGCGCGTTTCTGGCCGTGCGCGAGGATCAGATCGCCGCCGAGGCCATGGGCGTGGACACGACGCGCTACAAGGTCAAGGCGTTCGTGATCGGCTCGTTCCTCGCGGGCGTGGCAGGCGGGTTGTACGCGCACTACATGATGTATCTCAACCCGCAGATGTTCATGTTCGTGAAGTCGTTCGAGGTCGTGGCCATGGTCGTCCTCGGCGGACTCGGCTCGATCAGCGGCTCGGTCGTCGCGGCGATCATCCTCACGTTCCTGCCCGAGGGATTGCGCTCGGTGAAGGACTTCATGCCGGGTGGCCGCGATCCGCGCATGGTCATCTACTCGATCATGCTGATCGTGCTGATGCTGACGCGGCCGCAGGGATTGCTCGGGCGCCGCGAGTTGTGGCAGGTGCTGCGTCGCCGCAAGGATTCAGCACCAAACAAAAGTGACGAAGGCTCTGCTCCGGTTTCGTGATGGCTGACGGGAACGCTCTGCTTGATGCGCGCGACGTAACGATCCGCTTCGGCGGCCTGACGGCGGTGTCGCATTTCAATCTGGCTATTCAGCCGCACGAGTTGGTCGGGCTGATTGGTCCGAACGGCGCCGGCAAGACGACGGTTTTCAACATGCTGACCGGCGTCTACAAACCGACCGAGGGAGAGATTTTCGTCGGCGGCGTTTCCACGCGTGAGTTCAAGCCGTACCAGATCACCGCCCTTGGCGTGGCGCGCACATTCCAGAACATCCGCCTGTTCAAAGAGCTGTCGGTGCTCGACAACGTCAAGATCGGCGGGCATATCCACTACAAGTATTCGGGCACGTCGGCGGTGCTGCACACGAATCGATTTCACAAAGCCGAGGAAATCGCGGAGACGGAAGCGGTCGAGCTGCTGAAGATTTTCGGACTCGACGCGCGCGCCGATTACTACGCGAAGAACCTGCCGTACGGCGATCAGCGCCGCCTCGAGATCGCGCGCGCGCTCGCCGCGCGTCCGAAGCTGCTGCTGCTTGACGAGCCGGCCGCGGGACTCAACGATCGCGAGACGCTCGACCTGATGGAAACGATTCACGCCATCCGCGACAAGTTCGATATCGCCATCCTGCTCATCGAACACAACATGGAACTGGTGATGGGCATCTGCGAGAGGATCATCGTCCTCAGCTTCGGCAAGACGATCGCGCAAGGAACGCCCGACGAAGTCCGCGCGAATCCTGTGGTCATCGAGGCCTATCTCGGCGAACCGGCGGAGGCGGCCGGCGTATGACGTCGCTCCTCAGCGTCAGCAATCTCGAAGTCGCCTACGGCAACATCCCGGCGTTGCGCGGCATCGATCTCGATGTGAACAAAGGCGAGATCGTCACGCTCATCGGCGCGAACGGCGCGGGGAAGACGACCACGTTGCGGACGATTTCCGGACTGCTCAAGCCGAGGGTCGGCGAAGTCACCTACGACGGCCGCGCGATCACCGGCATCAAGCCGCACGTCATCACGGCGATGGGCGTGTCGCACGTTCCCGAGGGCCGCGGGATTTTCGCGAACCTTACCGTCAACGACAATCTCGAGCTCGGTGCGTATCTGCGCAAAGACAAGATCAAGCAGTCGGAGTACGAGCGGATCTTCACGCTCTTCCCGGTTCTGAAAGAGCGCATCAAGCAGAGCGCTGGAACGCTTTCCGGCGGTGAGCAGCAGATGCTGGCGATCTCACGCGCGCTGATGTCGAAGCCGCAGGTGCTTCTCCTCGATGAACCATCGCTTGGCCTCGCGCCGCAGATGGTGCAGACGATTTTCCGCGTCATCAAGGAGATCAACGCCGAGGGGACGACGATCCTCCTCGTCGAACAGAACGCGCACATGGCCCTCGTCACCGCCCACCGCGGCTACGTGATGGAGACCGGCCGCATCGTGTTGACCGATGGCACGAAAGCGCTGCTGGCAAGCGACCGCATCAAGAAGGCGTACCTCGGCGGGTAATGTGGCACAGACACTTTGTCTGTGATTGCGCACCACCCTTGCACTCTGGTCCGGCAGTAAGGAGGACCAATGTACGCATTCAAAACGGCAGTGCTCGGTTTACTGGTCGCCGCGTCGCTGACGGCGCAGACGACCGATCTGGACCGTGCGCAACAGGCGCTCACGGCGGCGGATATGGCGGGCGCGGGAGCATTCGCGAAGACGCTGTACGACGACGCCGCGTATCGCGCGCGGTTCGCACAGGAGAACTGGAACTCGAACAAGGAATCGGTGCGCAATGAGGCGCACATGCGCGCCATCGAGGCGACCGTTGCGGCGCAGGCCGCGGCGGCGAAAGCGCGCTGGCTCAGCACCAACGCGGCCATCCACGGGCTGCAGGGCGACATCACCAGGTTCGGCGGCACCTCGAACGTGACGCTGCTCGCGGAAGAGTCGCCGACGATGCCGATCAATCACGGCGCGACGACCAAAGAGCGTATCGCGGCGGCGCAGTACGCCGTCGATCAGGCAAAGGTCGCCGGTGCGGTCGATAGCGTTCCCGACAACGATATCCGGATCGCCGAGGGATACATCGACAGTGCGAAACGCGTTTCGAAAGGGACGACGAACAGCGAGACTGCCGACGATCTCGCCTATCGCGCGGAGATGATCGGACGCCGCGCGTTTTATCTTGCGCGGCTCGCGCAATCGACGAAGGTGATGCCTGGATTGCAGCTCGATCGAACGCGTCTCGCGCAGGCGGCCAGTGAACGTCAGGCCGCCGCCGAGCGCGAGCAACGGGAAGCAGCCGAGCGCCGCAGCGCCGAACTGCAACAGCAACTGGCAGCAGAACAGGCCAATCGTCAGGCGCAGTCGGCCGAGGTCGAGCGGCTGCGGCAGCAGATTGATGAGAACCGCCGTGCCGCCGAGGCGCAGGTCGAAGCGGACCGGCAGGCGCGCATCGCGGCGGAACGCCAACTCGAAGAGGCATACGGCAAATACACGACCACGATCACGACTGCGGCGCCCTCGGATGTCGATGCGATGCGCCGGCAGATCGAGGACCAGCAACTCGCGTTGCGAACGATTCAGGATCGCGAGCGCTCCAATGCCGAGGCCATGCAGGCCGAGATCGCGCGTCTGCGCGGCGATCTCTCCGCATCGCAGCAGAACCTGAGCGCGGAGGTGCTCGCACAGCGGCAGGCCGACATCCT
>JBAVBF010000253.1:0-2081 GCA_049586115.1 Thermoanaerobaculia bacterium
CGGCCTTCAGCCGTGGGGCAGCCGGATCGCTGTCGGGATTTGTGAGCTCGCCTTGGCGAGTGACAGAGGGCCTTCTGTCGCCCGCTGAAACGGGCTCAGAAGCAATCGCCGACGCAATATCCCCACGGCTCGAAGCCGTGGGCTACGGTTCTTGCGCCGGCTTCGCCGACTGGTGGTATCAATCCGACTCCCACGGCGCTGCGCGAATCTCGTCCACTTTGCCGCCCACGAAGGTGATGGTCGTGTCCATGCGGCGGACGTAGTCGGTGATGTAGCTCCATTCTTCGATGGAGATGCCGTCGAAGCGGACATGGGCGTTGCGGCGTTCCGGGCCTTTGCCCATGATCCGTTCGACCTCGGACAGTGTCTGGCCGATGCGCAGTTTGTCGATGTGCTTTTGATTTTCGAGCGCGGCGTTGAAGGCGTAGCGGCGGACATTGACTGTGCACGCCGACAGCGCGAGGAGGAGTAGAAGGACAAGCGATATCCCCGCCGGGGTCCGGCGGGGATGGGAAGGGATCAGAACCAACCGTTACCCGCGGGATTGACGAGGGCGCGATAGACGCTGGCGTTGATGGCGTCGCGGAGGGCCGGGCCTTCCAGCTTGCCGCGGGCGACGACGTAGCGCATCGGGAGGTCGTTGGGATGGAACTCCGAGTGGTACGACAGCCAGTTGCGATCCGAGGCCACGCTGGCGTCCATCTGCGGATCGAGCATGACCAGGTAGAGGGCGTTTTCGTCGAGGTGCTGGATGCGGCCCGCTTCGACCGAGGACGCGAGCAGGCGCTGCACGTCGAGGTCGGACACATCCTGCGCCGGTGCGCTGATTTGCTGCGAATTCACGCGCATGCCGAAGGTCTTCACGCCGTAGCGATCGAGCTCGCGGAAGTTCGAATCCGCGTTGATCTGGCGGACGGCCTGGATGACGGGCGTGCGGTGCGCGGCGTCCCAGTGATCGCCGACGAAGATCACGTTGATGGACGGATCTTCGACGACCGCGCCACCGTGGAAGAGCGCCTCGCCGATGGCGTCGCCGCCGCGATAGACGCGGATGCGGCCGCCGTCTTCGTCGCGGATCACGTCGGCCGGATAGCGAACATCGTCCGCGGGATCGCGGGCGGGGAGTGCTTGTATCGCCGGCGCCATCGCTGCCGATGCGCCGAAGGTGATGTCCATGACGGAATGAAGTTCGATGCCGTTCGGCGCGACGCCGGTCTGGCCGTGGAGGAAATCCCAGAAGCCGACGCCGCGAACGGTGACCGGCGTCGACGTCGTCTTAAAGCTCGTCGTGGCGGTGAAGCGCGCGTCGAACTGCCGCCGCGCATTGGCAACGCCCGGTCCGAATGGGCTGCCGGCGCCGATGCAATTCGGCGCGGGGATCTCGACGATCATCGAACGTCCGGCGGAATCGACGACGACGAGGTGGTAGTCGGAGTCGCCTTCGCGCGCGTACTTGGTGAGCGTTCCGCTGAGCCGGTACTGCGTGGTCTCGCGCGGCGCGATACGGCTGTTGGCCGGAAGCGAAGCGGGATGCGCGGACTGCAGCATGTTGTAGATCGTCGTGGAAACGTAGGAGCCGAGGTTGATGGAGGAGGCGCCGGAATCGGTGCCGGTCTTGACCGACCAGCGTTCGACGCCGCACTGCGCATAAAGGGAAAACGCCAGGAGCAGGATCACCGGAGCGGACAGGACACGAACGAAACGCATCAATGTCTCCTTTGTCGTGACTGCGCGGCAGCAACGTGTGGGTGGAAACACCGTACGGGACGGACGGCGATGCGTCAATGCAAAAAGAAACGCCCGCCGTTTTGGGCGGGCGTTTCGGAAGAGGAGATCGAAAACGAATCAGCGGTTGCGCAGTTCGTTTTCGTCGGTGAGATTGTTGGTGCTTCGCGTGGTGGTGCCGACGGTCGCGGAGGTCGTTTCCGATGCGCGGGTGACTCCGGGCGACATGCGGTTTTGCGCGCGGTCGAAGGCGTCGCGCGTGGCGGCCTTCATGTCGGACCACTCGGAACGCGTTGCGCCGCGAGCCTTGTCCCAGCCGCGGCTGAGATCGGACTCGACATCCTCGAACTTCCGGC